>JBFMAJ010000138.1:0-5693 GCA_040755775.1 Nitrospirota bacterium | reverse complement strand
AGAACAAGTCGGCTGCTGCACAGCGCGAAGCTCTAATCAAGGGATGGTCAAAGAAAAAGAAACTGGCTTTAATTGAATTAGGAAGGAAGAATCATAGCCCCTCGCAGAGATCGCTCGGGGCAAGCGCCCGTAGCTCAGTGGATAGAGCAGAAGCCTTCTAAGCTTCTGGCCGGAGGTTCGATTCCTCCCGGGCGCATGATTAGATCAGGGAGAGGATTTACGAGCGTACGGCGATGGGGGTTGTCAGGGAGGAACGTGAGCATCGCTCCCCCTGACCTGAGCGAGCATCTTTAACGCGAGCGGACGGTGAGTGTAGCTCAATGGCAGAGCGCTGGACTGTGGCTCCAGTGGTTGGGGGTTCAATTCCCCTCACTCACCCGTTTTTCTGCTGGCAGAAAAACGCCCCGATCCGCTGCAAGCGGAGAGGGGCCATGATGTTGGCATTGATGCCATGAGCAGCGAATCAACATGCAGCGTGCGGGCCGTGCTGAAGCGGCTGAATATGTACGCCGAGGATCTGCTGGCGCCGATCAGCACGGCGCGGCGGCAGTGCGAGCGCTGCGGCCGCCGGCTGCTGAAGGGCTATCTGGTGGAAGCGCCCACCAAGGTCGCGGGGATGTCGGACCTGCAGGTGCTCTGCTGGCGCTGCGCGAGGCCCACGTGGTTGACGTGGGCGCGCCGGCGCGGCGAAAAACCCGGGCAGGGGATCGCAGAGAAAATCATAGATACACACAAGAAGGGCTTAGGTAAGGCAACATCATAGTCCCTCGCATAAAGCGTTCGGGGAAAAGAGCAACATCATAGTCCCTCACACAAAGCGTTCGGGGAAAAGAGCAACATCATAGTCCCTCACACAAAGCGTTCGGGGAAAAGAGCAACATCATAGTCCCTCACACAAAGCGTTCGGGACAAGCGCCCATAGCTCAGCGGATAGAGTACTTGGCTTCGAACCAAGGGGTCGGGGGTTCAAATCCCTCTGGGCGCACTTTACTATTGCACGGCGGGATTTGTCATGAGGGGAGGCCTGCGGCGTTATTCATCTGCGCCTGCGGCGCCGGGGCATGGTCAAATCCCTCTGGGCGCATGTTCCTTGCTTGACTCCCCCCATCAGGGGGGATTGACAACCGGACGCCGTTCAGTCACAATCGGCGCGTTTGCTGGAGGCGTCCCATGAACGCGCTGGTCCGTACGAGGGAACGGGCAGGCCTTTCTGATGGGCGCTTCCTGCGTCGTCTCGCCGGGCTGATCGCCGGCGCGGCGCTGTTAGCGCCGTCCGTCGCGCTCGCCGCGTCCCCAACCGGCCCGTTGCCCATCGGCCATCGTCCGGGCGATCCTTCACCGATTCTTTCGCGCTCCTCTCTGCAGGCCGAATCGGCTCCCTACGCGAAAGGCCAATTCATCATCAAATTCCGCGATTCGCTGAGCGAGCCGGCCGACCTGCTGTTCCGGCAGGGCCGGCGCTTTCAATCCGCCACGAGCGACGGCGGCCCGACGCTCGACCAGTTGAACGCCAAATACCGGGTGAAGGCCATCAGGCCGCTGCTGGGGCAATTGTCACGGGATCCTTCGCTGGCGTCCCGGCGGCAGACCTTGTCCCGGCAGCTTGAGGCGGCCAAGCTGCGGCATGCCCAACGAACGCAGCGCGCCAAAAAGAATGCCGGCATCCCGGATTTCAGTCACGTCTATCTTATCAATGCGTCGCCGGATGCCGACATTCGCGTGCTCTGCGCGGACTATGTGAACGATCCCCACGTGGCCGCGTGCCAGCCCAACTATACGGCTCGCGCGCACTTCGTGCCGAACGATCCCTACTACGGCTCCTCCGGCTCGTGGGGCCAGGCCTACGGCGACCTGTGGGGGCTGCACCTCATTCAGATGGCGCCGGCCTGGGATCTGTCGGCGGGCCAGGGCGCGGTGGTCGCCGTCGTCGACACCGGCGCCGATGCGGCGCACGCCGATCTGGCCGCCAATGTCTGGGTCAACCCGGGGGAAGTGCCGAACGGCGTCGATGACGACGGCAACGGCTTCATCGACGACACCGGCGGGTGGGATTTCATCAACGGCGACAACGACCCGATGGACGACAACGGCCACGGCACCCACGTCTCGGGCACGATCGCGGCGGTCGGCGACAACGGGATCGGGATCATCGGCGTGGCCTATCGGGCGACGGTGATGCCGGTCAAGGGGCTGGATCTGTTCGGTTTCGGCGGCTTCGCCGAGCTGGCCAACGCCCTCATCTACGCCGCGATGAACGGCGCCGACGTCATCAACAGCAGTTGGGGCTGCTTCGGCTGCGTCGATGATTTTATGCTCAACGACGCCATCCAGCTGGCGCACGGCCTCGGCGTGGTGACCGTCTTTTCCGCGGGCAACGAGAACGGCGACGTCCGCTACGCCTACCCCGCCAACCGCGAAGACGTCCTCACCGTGGCGGCCACGGGGGCGGACGACTCCCGGGCGAGCTTCTCCAACTGGGGCTATCTCGTCGACGTGGCGGCGCCCGGGGGCGGCCCGGACGACGATCCCTCCTTCAGCATCTATGAACCGTTCCGCAATATCCTGTCGCTGCATACCGCCGCCGGCCTCAACGATCCCAACCTGATCGTGGGCGGCGAGTATCTGCGCCAGGCGGGCACTTCCATGGCCGCGCCGCACGTGGCCGGCATAGCGGCGCTGCTCCTGGCGCGCAATCCGGCGCTGACCCGCGACGAGGTGATGGCCATCATCAAGCATACGGCCCAGGATCAGGTGGGCGATCCCGCCGTGGATGCGCCCGGCTACGACCCGTTTTACGGCTGGGGCCGATTGAGCGGGGGCGCCGTCTCTCAGGCCTTCACGCCTCCGCCCGATCCGCCATTGTTGGCCGTGAAGCCGGAGCAGTTGACCGTTGCGGTGCCGCAGGCGGCCTGCGCCGGCAACGTGGCCTTCCTGGACATCTTCAACATCGGCGGCGGCGCGCTGAACTGGAGCGCGGCCGCCCCTCCCTGGCTGACCGTGGATCCCCCGTCGGGCACGACGCCGTCCTACCCGCTTCTGGGAATCGACGCCGGCCAGAGTCAGCAGGGGGTGTTGAGCATTCAATCGGCGGAGGCGGCCAACTCGCCCCAGGACATCGCCGTTGCCGTTCAGGTGACGCCGGGCATCACCATGCTGAACTGCAACGTCGTGATCTCGCAAGCCGGCCTCAACCAGCAATGGCAGCCGTTCTACCAACCCAGCCCGCCGGGCGTTCCCGATGGCGCCGGCGGTGCGATCTACGTCTGGACCGATACCCGGAATTTCAACCCGGATCTGTTCGTGCAGCGGGTGGGAAGCTCGGGGACGCCGCTCTGGGCGGCCGACGGCGTTCAGCTCACCTCCGCGCCGGGGGCGGAGATCAACCCGGCGATCATCCCGGACGGCGCCGGCGGCGCGATCGTCACGTGGGAGGAGGGCCCCGATTCCTTCGAAATCGTCGAGCGGAACATCAAGGCCCAGCGGATCAGCGCCTCGGGGCAACTGCTCTGGGGCGCCGACGGCCTGTCCGTCTCGGCCGCGCCGGACGGGCAGGTTCTGCCGGTGATCGTGCCGGACGGCGCCGGCGGCGCGATCATCGCCTGGGAGGATTATCGGAATGGGAGCAGCGATCTCTACGCCCAGCGGGTGAGCGGCGCCGGCGTGCCCCTGTGGGCCGTCGATGGCGTGCCGCTCACGCAGGCGGCCGATTATCAATTCAGCCTGTCGATGATCCCCGACGGCCATGGCGGGGCGATCGCGGCCTGGACCGATCGGCGCAGCGCGTTTTTTACCATCTATGCACAGCGGCTCGACGGCAACGGGCAGGCCCTCTGGGAGGCCGACGGCGTCCGGGTCGGCACGCAGGATGCCAGCGATTTTGCCAATCTCGTGCCGGATGGATCGGGCGGCGCCATCATCCTTTGGAAGGATTTTCAGGCGGTAACGGGCTTCTTCCTTGATCATTTCGATCTGTACGGCGCCCGCGTGGACGCGGCCGGCCAGCCGCTCTGGGGGGCAGGCGTTCCGATCGTGACCGGGCTGACCGTCGCGGGCGGCAAATTTGAGCCGAACTTCCTGCCCGGCCAGGCGACCATGATTCCCGACGGCGCCGGCGGCGCGATCGTCACGTGGATGGATGATCGGGAAGGCGACTGGGACGTCTTCGCGCAGCGGGTGGATGGGAACGGGGCGCCGGTCTGGGCGGCGAACGGGGTGCCGGTGGTGACCGCGCCGGGCTCCCAGATGATGCCGGCGCTGATCTCCGACGGGGCGAACGGCGCGATCGTCGCCTGGTTTGACCAGCGCACGGCGAACGGGGATCTGTACGTGCAGTATCTCGACGCGGCGGGGCAGCCGGTCTTTCCCGCCGACGGCGTCTGGGTGCAGGGCGCCGCGGGGAACCAACTCTACCCCCATCTGGTGCCCCTGGCCGGCACGACGTTCGCCCTCACGTGGGACGATTATCGCAATTGCCCCGACTTTTTCTGCGGGGGTACCGGCGTCGACATGCTGGGCCAGGTCATTCAGTTCGAGCGGGCGGCGGTCGGGGCGCCCGACCTGATCGTGACCCACCTGCTGCCAAAGTCGTTCTTCGTGCGAGCGGGCGGCGAGCTTCCGGTCTTCAACACGGCAAAAAACGACGGCACGCTGGCCAGCGACGCGTCGCTGATGGCGTTCCGGCTGTCGGTCAACGCCGTCTATGGCGACGCGGATGACCGCCTGCTCAAGCCGGCCCGCATCATCAGGGCGTTGGCGCCGGGCGCCTCCCATTCCGCCGTCACGGAATTGCAGATTCCCGCCCTGACGCCGCCCGGCAAATATTTTGTGTGCGCGAAGGCCGATGCGACGAACGCGGTGGAAGAGCTGGACGAGGACAATAACACGCGCTGCACGTCGTCGCCGGTCACGGTGCTTCCCCGCCGCCGGTAGGGCGCCGGTCCCTCCGCGCCTCCGGCGCGCCTTGCATTTCCCCGGTTGCTTGTCCTACAGTACACCCGGCGCTGATTGAAGGCGCGTCGCGCTGATCAGGGAGAACCGGGGAGTGGAGCCCAAAGACCGCATCATCTTCCCGCTGGACGTCTACTCGTTCGACGAGGCGGCGCTGCTGGTCGGACGGCTCAAGCGGCGCGTCGGGATGCTCAAGGTGGGCTACGCGCTCCTGCTGCGGGAAGGGCGGTCGGTGCTCAACCGCCTGCACGAGCTGTCGGGCCTGCCGCTCTTCGTTGATCTGAAATTTCACGATATCCCCCGCTCCGTCCAGCAAGCGGCCACGGTGGTTACCTCCGCTTGCGAGCAGGTCCGCTTCCTCACCGTGCACCTCAATGACGGCGAGGCGATTGCGTGCGCCGCGGTGAATGCCGTCCGTCCCGGCGTCGGCGTGCTGGGCGTGACGGTCCTGACCAGCCTCTCCGCCGCGCCCGATGCGGCGCACGGCGCATCCGAGCAGGTCACGGCGCTGGCGCGCGTGGGCCGGCAGGCCGGTTGCGAAGGCGTCGTCTGCTCGGGCCATGAAGTGCAGGCCGTGAAGCAGGCCCTGGGAAGGGAGTTCCTGGTCATCGTGCCGGGCATCCGGCCGGGCTGGGCGGAAATCACCAACGACGATCAGCGGCGCGCCATGACGCCCGGCGAGGCGATCTCGCGCGGGGCGGATTATCTCGTCGTCGGCCGGCCGATCGCCGCCTCGCCGGACCCGG
>JBFMAJ010000137.1:0-5755 GCA_040755775.1 Nitrospirota bacterium | reverse complement strand
GGGCGCCGATCCTGGCCCTCGGCGGCCATTTGAAAAATACCGTCGCCGTCGCCGTCGGGGAGCAGGCGGTGATCAGCCAGCACCTGGGAGACCTGGAGACGGCGGAGGCGCGCGCCTCGTTCCGGGCCGCCGTCGGGGACCTGCGCGCGCTCTACCAATTGAAGCCGGCCGTCATCGCCTGCGATCCTCATCCCGACTATTACGCCACCGTGGAGGCCAAGGGCGCCGGCCGTCTGCTGGTGCCGGTGCAGCATCACCATGCCCACGTGGCCGCCTGCATGGCCGAGCATGAGTTGCGCGGTCCCGTGCTGGGCGTGGCCTGGGACGGCGCGGGCTACGGTCCCGACGGCACGATCTGGGGCGGCGAATTTTTGCTGGCGGACGAGCACGTTTTCCAGCGCGTCGCCACCTTCCGGCGGTTCCGGCTTCCGGGCGGCGAGCGGGCGGTCAAGGAGCCCCGGCGGGCCGCCTTGGGCCTGCTGTACG
The DNA here is from genome assembly GCA_040755775.1 of Nitrospirota bacterium. GTDB lineage: Bacteria > Nitrospirota > Nitrospiria > JACQCE01 > JACQCE01 > JBFMAJ01. The sequence continues at coordinate 5,269 of JBFMAJ010000137.1, read as the reverse complement.
AAATGTGGGGTGATGCGCTGTTTGCGCGGGAGGGGCTGCCCCCGGCCAATGCATTCCCTCCATCGGAGCGGGCGCTGCTGGGGCAGATCCTTCAGCGGGCCGTCAACTCGCCGATGACCTCCAGTGTCGGCCGCCTCTTCGACGCGGTCGCCTCGCTGATCGATCTCCGCCACCGCACCAGCTTTGAGGGCCAGGCCGCCATGGCGTTGGAATTCGCGGTCGAGGGATTGCACGGCGACTCCTATCCATTTCGGATCACCGATGGTCCCGTAGGGGCGATTCGCGAATCGCCCCTACGAATCATCGATTGGGAGCCGATGATCAGGAACATTCTTGGCGATGCGCGGGGCGGCCTGGCCGTCGGCGCGATCGCGGCGAAATTCCACCATGCGCTGGCCGAGATCATCGTGGCGATCGCCGGGCGGGCCGGCAGGGAGCGCGTGATACTGACCGGCGGTTGTTTTCAAAACCGGTATCTGACGGAGCGGGCGGTGCGGCGGTTGCGGGCGGAGGGATTCCGTCCCTATTGGCATCAGCGGGTGCCGTCCAATGACGGCGGCCTGTCGCTGGGTCAGCTCTATGTCGCCGCGGGGTGGCAAAGGCTGAGAGTGGAGAGTGGATAGTGGAAAGTGGATAGTGACGTGCAAAAAGCTTCATAGGGAGAGATAACCAGTGTGTCTCGCGATTCCGGGCAAAGTGATCGAGATCGATCGTGCGGCCGACCCCGTGATGGGCACGGCCGATTTCGGCGGCGTGCGCCGGCGCGTCTGCCTGGCCTGGGTGCCGGAGGCGCGGATCGGCGACTACGTGATCGTCCACGTCGGCTTTGCCATCAGCGCCATGGACGAGGCGGAAGCCGCAAAGACGCTGAATCTCCTGGAACAGGCGAAGGGACCGCCACAGGGAAACGAGTGATGCGGTTCGTCGACGAATATCGAGACGAGCGGCTGGCTCGCCATTACGCGGAGAAGATCCGCGGCGCAGTCAGCCGGCCCTGGACGATCATGGAGATTTGCGGCGGCCAGACCCATACGATCGTCAAATATGGGATCGACGCCCTGCTGCCCGGATCGCTCACGCTCGTGCACGGGCCCGGCTGTCCGGTCTGCGTCACGCCGCTGGAGATGATTGACAAAGCGATCGCGCTCGCCTCCCACCCTGACGTCATTCTGGCCTCGTTCGGCGACATGCTCCGGGTGCCGGGCAGCCGGAAGGATCTACTGACCGTGAAGGCGGAGGGCGGCTCGGTCCGGATCCTCTACTCGCCGCTGGACGGCGTGGCGCTGGCGCAGCGCCATCCCGACAAGCAGGTCGTTTTTTTCGCCGTCGGCTTCGAGACGACCGCGCCCGCCACGGCGATGGCCGTCCGCGAGGCGCGGCGGCTGGGCCTCGAGAATTTTTCGATTCTCTGCTCGCACGTCCTGGTGCCGCCGGCGATCGAGGCGCTGCTGTCGGCCGAGACCAACCGCGTGCAGGGTTTTCTCGCGGCCGGCCACGTCTGCACCGTGATGGGCTACGAAGACTATCTGCCGCTGGCCGAGCGGTACCGGGTGCCGATCGTCGTGACGGGCTTCGAGCCGGTCGATTTGCTGCAGGGCGTCTGGATGGCGGTCCGGCAGCTTGAAGCGGGCCGGGCGGACGTCGAAAACCAATATGCCCGCTCCGTGCGCCGGGAGGGGAATCGGCCGGCCCGGCAACTGCTGGCCGAGGTCTTTGAGCCCGCCGCCAGGCCCTGGCGGGGCATCGGCGTGATCCCGCGCGGCGGCTACCGGTTGCGAGACGATTTCGCCGGCTATGACGCCGAGCGGCGCTTCGCGCTGTCCGATATCGCCGCACAGGAATCGCCGCTCTGCATTGCCGGCCAGGTGCTGCAGGGATTAAAGAAGCCGGAGGAGTGTCCGGCGTTCGGCACCTCCTGCACGCCGGAGCGGCCGCTGGGCGCGCCGATGGTCTCATCGGAGGGCGCCTGCGCCGCCTACTACCGGTATGGACGGACATTGCATCGCACGGGAGGATGACGATGGACATGACCTGCCCCTTGCCGCTCTCGGACTATCCAAACGTTCTGCTGGCTCACGGCGGCGGCGGCCGGCTGACGCAGCAGATGATCCGCGAGCTCTTCCTGCCACGATTTGCCAACGAATTTCTGACCCCGCTGCACGACGGCGCCATCGTGCCGTTGAACGGCGCGAAGCTGGCGCTGACGACCGACGCCTATGTGGTCAGCCCGATCGTCTTTCCCGGCGGGGACATCGGGAGGCTGGCCGTCAACGGCACAATCAACGATCTGGCGATGTGCGGCGCGCGCCCGCTCTACCTGTCCGCCGCCTTGATCATCGAAGAAGGGTTGCCGATGGCGCTGCTGCGCCGCGTCGCCGACTCGATGCAGGCGGCCGCGGCCTCGGCGGGCGTGCTCCTGGTCGCGGGCGACACTAAGGTGGTGGACCGGGGCAAGGGCGATCAGCTCTTCATCACGACATCGGGCGTCGGCCTGATCGAGCCGGGCGTCGAGATCGATCCCCGGCGGGCGGCCCGTGGCGACCGGATCATTCTCAGCGGCCCGATCGGCCAGCATGGCATGGCGATCATGTCGGTACGCGAAGGATTGGAGTTCGAAAGCCCGATTGAAAGCGACACGGCGCCGCTGCACGGGCTGACGGCATCGATGCTGGCGGCCGGCGATGTTCACGTGCTGCGCGACCCGACCCGGGGCGGCGTGGCCGGCGCGCTGAATGAAATCGCCGCCTCAGCCGGCGTCGGCATGGAGATCGACGAGCGCCGCATTCCCGTGCCCGAGGCCGTCGAGGGCGCCTGCGAGCTCCTGGGCCTGGATCCGCTCTACGTGGCGAACGAGGGGCGGTTGATCGCCATCGTGCCGCCAGAAAATGCGGACGCGGTGCTGGCCGCGATGCAGGCGCATCCACTGGGGGCGGGGGCGGTCAACATCGGCGAGGTGATGGCCGACCATCCGGGCGTGGTGACGATGCGCACCTCCATCGGCGGCTGCCGAGTGGTCGATCTCTTGTCGGGCGAGCAGTTGCCCCGCATCTGCTGACGCCGCGATGGCTGATTTCTTCCGCCACCGGCTGCGCGACGCGGTCTTCGGCACGCAGGACGGGCTGGTCTCCACGCTCGGCGCGCTGACGGGCATCGCCGCAGGCACGCAAGACGGCCGGGTGGTGATCGTCGCCGGCCTGGTGGTGGTCGCGGTCGAAGCGCTCTCGATGGCGGGCGGTTCTTACCTTTCCTCAAAATCGCAACGGCAATATCTGGAACGAATGCTCCGGGAAGAACGGCAGGCGATTGCCGATCATCCGGACACGGAGCGGCAGGAGATCCGGGAGATGTACCGGGCGCGCGGCTACAGCGAGCCGGAGATCGAGATGATCGCCGACCGCTTGCTGGCAGATCCGGCGCTCTTGCTGGAGGACATGGCGCACAAGGAGCTGGGCATCTGCCCGGCGACATTGGAGCAGCCTTTGGGCAACGCGGCGGTCATGGGGGCGGCGTATATCACCGGCGGCCTGGTCCCGGTGGCGCCCTACATGCTGCTGCCGCTGGGGAATGCGATGACGCTCTCCGTCGTCACGACCGGCCTGGCGTTGCTGGCGCTGGGGATCTGGAAGGGCCGGATCGTCGGCGTGAGCTGGTGGCGCAGCGGCCTGGAAGTTCTGGCGATCGCCGGCCTAGCCACGGCGGTCGGCTTTCTGATCGGCCAAATCGTACGATTAATGCTCTGATGGTCCGGCGCCATCCGGCCGCCGGCCGAGGTGGCGTGCAAACCAGCGGGCGGCCGCCTGGGAGACTTGCTCGAGCGTGCCGGGCTCTTCGAACAGATGCGTGGCGCCGGGGATGATCAGCAGCTCCTTCTCGCCGGCAAGCTGGGCGTAGGCCTGCCGGTTGAGCCGGATCACCTCCGTGTCGAGGCTGCCGATGATCAGCAGCGTGGGCGCGCGCACATGATCCAGCGATTCGGCCAGGTCGGGTCGGCCCCCGCGTGATACGACGGCCCGAACACCGGACGCCGGCCGGGCGGCCGCGTTGAGCGCCGCCGCGGCTCCCGTACTCGATCCGAATAGCCCGACGGCGAGCTTGCCGGTTTCCGGCTGCGCGGCGAGCCAGCGGGTGGCGGCCAGCAGCCGCTCTGTCAACAGGCCGATGTCGAAGCGCGTTTCGTAGTCGCGGTCCTCCTCTTCGGAGAGCAAATCCATCAGGAGCGTGGCCAGGCCGGCGCTTCGGAGCACGCCGGCGACGTAATTGTTCCGGGGGCTGAGCCGGCTGCTCCCGCTGCCATGGGCAAAGAGCACGATGCCCGGCGCATTTGGCGGAAGGCCGAGCATGCCATCGAGCCTGACCGAGTCCGTGGTGATCGTGACCAGACGCTCGCGCTGATCAATCGTTGGTGACGGCTGTTTTCGGGCCATGAGGGGTGGCTCTCGGTGGGATCATCTATGCGATAATGAAGAAGCAAAGACTGTTCCTAAAACAGGGAACTGTTGTGTTGCGGCGCACGGCGCACGCCGTCACATTTTGCCCCATCATCGGCCGATGATGATGGCAAAATGCCACAGCTTCTTGAGGCCTTGCCGGTCAGTCTGCCGGAAAATCAGAAGAAACGGCTTGTGCCCGGTTTTTGCATCTTCCACAGAGCATAGAACGCCGCATGGCCATCACCCAGGGGGTTGACGATGAAATTGCCGCTTCAAATCACGGAGCAAAACGCCTCGATTTCCGAGACGGCCAAGGACGACATTCGCGAAAAAGCCGCCAAGCTCGATCAATTTTCCAGCCGCATTATGGCCTGCCGGGTGACGGTGATCAGTCCCCATCGGCATCAGCGCCAGGGCACCCGCTACAACGTGCGCATCGATCTGACCCTGCCGGGGGAAGAGATCGCGGTGAGGCGCCAGCTCCACGAAGATCTGTACGTCGCCATCCGCGATGCATTTGACGCCGCCCGCCGCAAGCTGGAAGACGCCGAGCGAAAACGGCGGGGCGTCGTCAAAGTGCATGAGCCGTCGCCCCATGCCCGCGTGATCCGGCTGTTTCCCGATGACGGCTACGGTTTTCTCGAAACGCCGGACGGTCTTGAGATCTATTTTCATCGCAACAGCGTGCTGCGCAACGCCTTCGGCCGTCTGTCCATCGGCACCAAGGTACGGTTCGTGCAGGAAATGGGGGAGAAAGGGCCGCAGGCGAGCACGGTGGAGATCGTCCATCCCCGCCACCGCCGGCCCGCGCAGGTCGCGCCGGCATGATGGCCCATACG
>JBFMAJ010000136.1:0-5791 GCA_040755775.1 Nitrospirota bacterium | reverse complement strand
AGCGCGCCGCATGTCAAGCGCCCTTTCCAGATTATGGCGGCTCTGATACAATGAACGTTGTTTGCGAATCCGGCCAGGCCCAAGACCCTCGATGACCATTGATCCCATGCATCGATCTATCTGCCCCGGCATGATCGCGCTCTGCCTGGCGCTGGCCGCCTGCGCGCCGACAGCGGTGATCCCGCCGGCCGAGCCCATGGCCCAGCCGGCGCCGGAGCCGCCGCCCGCGGCCGCCGCGCCGGAACCGTCGGTTGCCATTGATTTGAGCGGGCCCAAGTACCTTGCGCTGTTGAACGAGCTGGAGACCCAGCACGGCTTCAACGCGGACGCGCTGGCGCAGCTCTTCAGCCGGGCGAAATTCCTGCCCGACGTGCCGCAAAAATTCGCCAAGCCGGCCGAAGCGCTCCCCTACGACCAGTACCGGCCGATCTTCATCACGCCGGACAACGTGGAGCAGGGCAAGGCCTTCCTGGCCCGCCATCGCGAGCTGCTGACGTCGATTGAGCAGCACTTTGGCGTGGACGGCGCCGTCATCGCCGCCATTCTCAGCGTGGAGACCAAATTCGGCAAACGGACCGACGGCGGTTACCTGGTCTTCGACGCGCTCAACACCACCTTTGCCGGCGTGCCCAACCGCGAGGCCTTCGCCCGCAAAGAGCTGATCGAATTTCTGCTGCTCTGCCGCGATGAAGGGCTGGACCCGCTGGCGGTCAAAGGCTCGTATGCCGGCGCGATGGGCACGCCGCAGTTCATCGCCTCCAGCTACCGGCGATTCACGGTTGATTATGACGGCGACGGCAAGCGCGATCTGTGGGGATCGTACGGCGACATCTTCGCCAGCGTGGCCAACTATCTGAAAATGAACGGCTGGCGGCCGGGCGCGCCCACTCGCCTGCCCGTCACGGTCAACGGGGAGGCGTCCGCCGCGCGCGCGGCGCTCGATCAAGGGCTGCAGGGGAAAATCACGATTCAAAAACTCCTGGAGACCGGCGTCGCCTGGGCGGGCGAGCCCGTCCACCCCCTTCCCATCGATGACTCGCAAGAGGTGTCGCTGCTGGCCTACCCTTCAACCGACGGCGAGAAAACGGTCGCGCTCTTCCCCAATTTTCGAGCCATCATGACCTATAACCGCGCCGTCAATTACGCCCTGGTCGTCTCCGATTTGGCCGATTTGCTCGGGAGATCAGAATCGTAGGCCATTGGTTTGCCGCATCCGGAGCTTTGTGCTACCTTTGTGCTATTGCAGTAGGCCTTGGAAGGAGGATCGTTCATGAGCGCGCCGCCACAAGCCACGCCCGGCATGACGGAAGCCCGCGACCCGAGTAGCCAGCTCGCGGCCGCCGTGCTGGTTCACGCCTTCTACACCGCATGCACCCTTCGCCAGCAGATGGGGGATAATCTCACGCTCGAACGCCGGCAGGCGATCTTCGAGGAGGTCTGGCGGACCTGGCGCGAGGCGGCGCACGCGCTGGCCGCGGGCAAATCCGGCTCGGCGCCCCAGCTTTACACCCCGACCGAGCCGACGCTCGCGGGGCAGGAAATCGCCTGATCGCACCGTTGATTCCACCGTCTTGAACGGACGGCCGGAAGGCACGGCATGGCGATGATCGCGACCCCTCCTCGCCGGCTGCTGCCTATTTCTCTGCTCTTCCTCTTGTTGTCGGCCGCGGGGCCGCCCCCGACATCCCCACCCCGGCCCATTTCACCCGGGTCCACGGGCGTTGAGCATGTCCCGAAGATCTATATCACCGACAGCGGCAACAACCGCATCGTGCGGGTCGACGACATGACGGGCGCCGGCTGGGCCGTTCAGGACCGGTTCAGCACGCTGGCCGACCGATTCAACTTTCCGGTTGCGATCGCCATGGACGCCGACCGCAGAATTTACGTCACCGACAGCCGCCACAACCGCATTGTGCGGATCAATTCCATGACCGGCGCCGGCTGGACCGTTTTTGGCCGGCATGGAGACGGGACCGGGCAATTCGACCTCCCGCAGGGCATTGCCCTGGATGCGGCCGGAAGAATTTACGTGGTGGACACGGAGAATCACCGCATTGTGCGCATGGACGACATGGACGGGTCCAACTGGACCGCGCTGGGCGGCAAAGGGCGCGGTCCCCATGAGTTCGACACGCCCACCGGGATCGCGATCGATCGACAGGGCCGAATCTACGTGGCGGATACGGGGAACCATCGGATTGTCCGAATGGACGACGTCACCGGGAAAAACTGGACGACATTCGAAATGGCCGGCAACGCCGTGGGGCAACTGACGGGGCCGGCCGCGATCGCCGTGGATCAGGCCAACGCCATCTATGTGATTGACGGCGGCAACCGGCGGATCGTGCGGATGGACGATCTGACCGGAAAGGGATGGGCCGCCTTCGGCGGGCCGGATCGATTTGGCCGGCCGCAGGGCATCGCGGTGGACACGGCGGGGAAAATCTATGTGGCCGATTTTTTCAATAATCGCATCGCCCGGGTGGACGACATTTCCGGGGCCAATTGGACCACGTTCGGCGTCGTGGGATTTGGGACCAGTCAATTCATCAATCCATCGGGCGTCTATGTGGACGCCGACGGGGCGATCTACGTCGCGGACACGGGCAACTTTCGGATTACCCGGATGGACGACATGGCCGGTGAGCATTGGGCCTCGTTCGGCAGCGTGGGCTTCGGTAACGGTCCGGACCGATTCGACGACCCCGCCGGCATTTTCGTCGATGCGGCGGAAAACGTCTACGTCGCGGACACGGGCAACGGCCGGATCGTTCGGATGAAGGGAATGACGGGGGCCGGCTGGAGTTTTGATGCCGATGACAGCGGCAACCGCCTGAACCGGCCGTATGGCATTGCGGTTGACACGAATGGAAAAATCTACGTCGCCGACGGAGAACTTATTCAGATCGACACGATGACCGGCGAGCACTGGACGTCATTGAATGAACTGGTGGTGGGCGGCGGATCCGTCCACCTGCTGGCGGCGATACCGCTGCTTCACTCGACCGGTCTCTCTGTGGATCGGGCGAGAAAAATTTACATCACGGCCGGTGACGCGATTGTGCGCATGGACGACATGACCGGCAGGAACGGGATCTCATTGCCCCGCCCCCGAAGCCACCGCGAGATTCCCCCAAAATCTCCCACCGGGATTGTGGCCGATTGGCGTGGAGATGTTTACGTGGCGGATACCGGCAATCACCGGATTCTACGGATCGATGGGGTGGATCATCGAAAAATCGTCACCCATGTGACCGCCTTCGGCAGTTTCGGCGGCGGCCCGAGCCAATTTAACGGGCCAACCGGCATCGCCGTGGACACGGCCGGAAAGATTTATGTCGTCGACTCTGGCAACCACCGGATTGTCCGAATTGATGATCTGAACGGCTCCGGATGGACCACCTTCGGTTCATTCGGCCCTGGTGTAAATCAGTTTGCCTTTCCAAAGGGCCTCTTCATCCGGTAACGTATCAGCCGCCCTTGACATTGTCATACGAATTCAAGATAATGTAAGACATCGAGGAGGCTACATGCCGAAGGCGCAGGTCACCATTAGGATCGATCGAGGCCAGCTTACTAGGGCGCAGAAGGCCCTGGGAGCCGAAACCGTCACGGAAGCCATTCAGCAGGCGTTGGCGCTCGCCACCGAAAAGGCCGAGCATGACGCCATCATCCGCCGGTACGGAGGCGTGGGGAAGAAAGAATCCTTTGCCGACCGGTAACCTGGCGATTCTGGACACGTCGGTCTATATCGAGCATTTTCGCACCGGCCGCTTTTCCGATCGCCTTATCCAGTCGCCATGGATCATCCGGTGTTCGGCCGTGGTCGTGCACGAACTTCGGCGCGGGGCCCGGAGCTTGCTGGAACGGCGCTTTGTGTCCGAATTGGCGAAGAAAATCCGGATTGTCACGCCGACGGAGCGCCACTGGATTCAATCGGCTGAGATTCTGGCCCAGATCCGGCACAGACGCGGCTATGAACCGGATAAACTTCGCGACCTGGCATTCGACGCCTTGATCGCCTTATCCGCCAGGGAAATTGGCGCAACGCTGATCACCTGCAACCATGACGACTTTGCTGATATTCGGCATTATGTACCGTTCAAGGTTGCCTATTGGTAGATGGATGACTTCCCCCCCGTAGCTCAGGGGATAGAGCAGCGGTTTCCTAAGCCGTTGGTCGGGTGTTCATGAACCCCCGGAAGGGGTTCATGCCCCGATTGGAAAAAAGCTCATTGAAATTGCATGCCCTTACTGCCAGCCATGCCCCCGTAGCTCAGGGGATAGAGCAGCGGTTTCCTAAACCGTTGGTCGGGTGTTCAAGTCACCCCGGGGGCATGGCTGGCAGTATCGGCCATGCTTGCGGGGTCAAGTCACCCGGGGGCAATTTCACATGGAGCCCTCAGCGGTGCTAGGCGGTGTCACGTCACCCGGGGGGCACTTATCTGTTCTGCCGGCTGCAGATTGACACGCCCGGCGCCTTCGTTGTAGAAACAAGCTAGCTTTTTCCACGGCCATCCAATTTCTCAGAAAGGAGTCGCCTTATGAAATACGCACTCGGAGTTCTATTTGCCCTATTCGTCGTTCCCGTCATGGCCGCCGGCAGCGCCGCGGCCGGTGACGACCCGCTCAAGAACATGTCCAAAGACGAACAGATCAAGCTGGCGCTGTCCGCCGCGCCGCCGCATATCGCGAAAAACGCCGGCGTGATGCTGCCCGCCCCCGACGGCAACATGGCCGAGGCGAAGAAAGGCACCAACGGCTTTACCTGCATCCCCACGGTGAACAACCGGGAAAAACCAGATCCGATGTGCATGGACGCGGCCGTCGGCCAATGGGTGGATGCCCTGGTCAGCAAAGCGCCCAAGCCGACCAACACCGTTCCCGGCATCGCCTACATGGCCAAGGGGGGTTATCATTGGGAAAAGGACGGCAAAATTTTGATGGATGAGGAACCGGGCGCCAACCTGGTGGAGGAACCGCCCCACTGGATGGTGATGTGGCCGTTCGACTCAAAAACCAGCGGCCTGCCGACGCTCCCGAATCCCGGCGGCGTCTACGTGATGTTCGACGGTACGCCCTACGCGCACTTAATGATCTATCAGGATCCGATGAAGTTGAAGTGACGGCGGCCGCCTAGACGGCGCTTTCGTGGCGAATTTCTTCGGCGTCGATGAAGAACTCGTAGGGCCGTCCGGCTTGCTTGCCCTCTCGATGATAGACGCCCTCGACCACCACCCGGGAGCCGACCCGGACGTTGAGCGCGTTGAGGCTGACTACGGTGAGCGTCGGCAAGCCGGTCTTGGGAGACGCGGGCGATTCATCCAGCACAAAGAGCAGGTATTCGCTGCCCCGTCGGCCGCGCTGAAATTCGACCGAACGGACGAATCCCGTCACGAGAACCCGGCGGCCGTCGTACCGCTCCGGCTCGCTCAGCAAATCATGGATGGCCAGCCGAAGCGGTTTGGGCGCCGCCTCCGGGTTGGCCGCTGTTTCACCGGCGAGAGCCCAGAGCGCGATCAGCGCCAGGAACGCCGCCAGGCCCGCCTGCCTGTTCCCGCGACCGAGCATTTGGTATAGTGCCTGGGTGATCCGCCGGCCATACCGTCTCATTGTTGTTGCATTATACCTCGCCATCGCCGTCCCGGCCAGCGCGCCGGCCGCTGAAACCGCGCAGGAGCCGGCCGCCCAGGACATTCTGGTTGAGCTGTTTTTGGCCCCGGAGCACCGGCGCGATCTGGAGGCGATCAAGGGGGAGCTTGAGGCGGCGTCGATTACCCGGGTCCGG
>JBFMAJ010000135.1:0-5796 GCA_040755775.1 Nitrospirota bacterium | reverse complement strand
AGTTGGAGGCGCTGGCGACTACCGTCAATCAGATGGCCGGGCACCTGCAGCAATCGGCCGAGGCCAAGTTGAAGGCGGAGCGGCTCATGGCGCTCCACCGGCTCTCCACCGTGCTGACCCATGATTTGCGGAGTCCCATGGTCGGGATCCTGAAAGCGCTTGCGCTGCTGGAGGAGACGTATGAAAAAATGCCCAAGCCGCAGGCGCAGCGGCTGCTCGCCGATCTGGTCCGAGGCGGCAACCTCCTGCTGGGCACCCTGAACGACCTGCTGGACGTCTATCGCCACAGCTTGTCGGCGCTGCCGCTTCGCGCCACCGTGTTTGTCTTGAGCGACGCGGCGCATGACGTGGCGCGGCTGCTCGAGGCGGATGCCTCGGCTCGCGGCGTCAAGCTGGAGACGACGATCGCCGCGCCGGAACGGCGCCTGACAGCCGACCGCCGGCGGCTGCAGCGCGTGCTCTTCAACCTGCTCGACAACGCCATCAAGCATTCGCCGGCCGGCGGCGTGGTCGGCTTGCGGGTAAGCTGGCCGGATTCCGCCCGGGTCGTCATCGACGTTGAAGACCAGGGTCCGGGCATCCCTGAAGGAGAGCGGGCCAAAATTTTTGACTTCCTCTATGAAGCCGGCGAGCCGCGGCACGGAAGTGACCGGCATGAGTGCAGCAGCATCGGGGTGGGCCTTTATTTCTGCCGGATGGCCGTCGAGGCCCACGGCGGCCGGATCGACGTGGAGAATCGCCCGGAAGGGGGCGCTCGGTTTACGGCAATCCTGCCCGTGGAGCAGCCGGAATGAAGCCGGCCCGCGAACAGAAAGCGGTTCACCACCCGGCGCGCGACGACCATCAGGAGCCGCCCATTCGCATTTTGCTGGTGGATGATCAGCGCCTCTTCCGGCAGAGCCTGCGGCATCTGCTCGAGCAGGATCCGCGGATCCGCGTCATCGGCGAGGCCGCCGACGGGCAGGAGGCCGTCGTACAAGCCACCGAGCTGCAACCGGACATGATTCTACTGGATGTGGAGCTGCCTGGCCTGTCGGGCCCTCAGGCCGCGAGACTGATCCGCGACCGGCTGCCGCAGGCAAAAATTCTCATGCTGTCCGTGCACGATGAGGACGCGCGCATCCGGGAAAGCCTCTCCGGCGGCGCGGCCGGCTACATCATCAAGGACGCCGACCATCGGGAATTCCTGCGCATCATCAAACAAACGATGATCGGGGAGCCGATCTCTTCGCCCTTCCTGGTCACGCCCGGCGAGCCGGCACGGCCCACCCTGCCCGATCTGACTCCGCGCGAGCGGCAGATCCTGGCATTGCTGAGCGAAGCGCTCAGCAACAAGGAAATCGCCCAGGCCACGAACCTGTCGCCCGAGACGATCAAATCCCACCTTCAACGGATCTACGCCAAGCTGGGCGTCGGCACCCGCGCCGAAGCGATCCGGCTCTATCTCCATCAAGGCCCTTCGGCACCCTGATCCTCCAACCGGGTCGATTCTCCCCCATTCGGGTGAATGGTCCCCCCGTAATCCACCTATTTGGGGAATATGGTGGGGCGGTCCTTTTCGGGTATCGTGCACCGACATGTATCGTTTGTGCACCTGCCATCGGAGGAGAATCGCCACATGCTGAACAGATTGCTGGTTTTGACCTTCGCGGCGCTCATGGCGCCGGCGTGGATCGTTGCGCCAACGACGGCGCGGGCCGAGGAGGAGATGGAAGGCGGCGGCACCCAGAACATTCATTTCCACGGCTATGGAGAGCTGCACTTCAACATCCCCGCGGCGGGCAGCGCCGTGCCGGACCAGAGCGATCCGGCCGAGGCCGATCTGCACCGGATGGTCTGGGGGATGGATGTGCGCCTCACCGACCGCATCTCCATCCACACCGAAGTGGACTTCGAGCATTCGGCCCAGGAAATGGAGCTGGAGTATGCCTACGTCGATTTCATGGTCAATCCCTGGGCGACGATCCGCGGCGGCTCCGTGCTGATGCCGATCGGCGCACTCAATGAATTCCACGAGCCGCCGCTCTTCTACAGCGTCGAGCGCCCCTATGTGCAAAACGTGCTGATCCCCACTACCTGGCAGGAAGCGGCGGCCGGTCTAGTCGGCGAATGGGCGGGTGTGCGTTACCGGATGTATGTGACCTCGGGATTAGACGCAAGCGGCTTTACGGATTCCAGCGGTATCCGGGGCGGGCGCGGGAAAGTGGCCGAATCGCCATCGAGCGGCCTGGCCTATGCGGGACGGTTGGAATATGTCGGCGTTCCCGGCGTGAATGTTGGCGCGTCAGCCTTCATCCAGCCGCAGGCCAATCAGCGGGACGCCGCACTCAACGCGGCGGGCGCCGATCCCGGCGTACGGCTATTCGAGGGCGACCTTCGGCTCCGCAAGGCGGGTTTTGACATTCAAGGCACCGTGGTGCATACTCGCATCAAAGATGCCAGTGACCTGAGCGCTGCTCTTGCCCCTGAGGTCATCGGCACCCTGCAATTCGGCTGGAATGCGGAAGTTGCGTATCACCTCCTGCAAGCCCTCGCTCCCGATTCAGAGCAGGACGTGGTTCCCTTTATCCGTTATGAGCGGTTTGATACTCAAGCGAAAGCGCCGGATGGCTTCACCGCCGATCCGGTCAATAACCGCCGGGTGATCACGGGCGGGATCTCCTATCTGCCGATTCCACAAGTGGCCATCAAGGTCGATCATGAACGATGGGAAGATGGCGCGGATGACCATGGCCATCGCACCAATCTCGGCCTGGCCTGGATGTTCTATTAATTGAACCTGCCTGACGACTGCAACCGAACACCGCTGATCTCCAGCCGCCTGGCCATGGGCGGGCGGCTGGAGATTACGCTTTTCCCGGACGATCCCTCCGCGGGGCGGCGGGCGCTGGAGGCGGCCTACTCGGAAGTCGACCGGCTGGAGCGGCTGCTGAGCCGTTTTTTGCCGGATAGCGAACTTTCTCGGATCAACCGCTCGGCCGCCGCCGGACCCGTCGCGGCCGATCCGGAGTTGATCGGCCTCATTGAGCAAAGCCTCGCCTTCTCCCGCCTGACCGGCGGCGCCTTCGATGTCACCGCACGGTCGGGCCATTGCGGCGGCTACCGCCACCTGCGGGTCAATCCGGCCCGTTCCACGGTCGCCTACGGCATTCCCACGATGCAGATCGACTTCGGGGCCATCGGCAAGGGGTACGCAATTGACCGGGCGGTGCGGATCCTGAAAGACCACGGAATCACCTCGGCCCTGGTCAGCTTCGGCAGCACGACCTACGGACTGGGAAGCCCGCCGGAACGGGATGGTTGGCGGGTCGCGATCCGTGACCCGCGAGACCGTGAGCAGGCGATCAGCGTCGTCACGCTTCATAACCGCGCCCTTTCCACCTCCGGCGACTATGAGCAAGGGACCCACATTATCGATCCACGAAGCGGCGAGCCGGCGGCCGGGACGGGAAGCGCCTCCATGCTGGCGCCGACGGCCACGGCGTCGGATGCGTTGTCAACGGCCGCCTTCGTCCTGGGGCCGGCGGCCCGCGTGAACCGGCGCCAATTCGTCGCGGGAGTGCTCGCACTGCTCGGCTGGTCGCTGCTGCCGCCGCTGCCGGGCTTCGCCATCACCTATTTGACGCCGAAGGAAGCCGCGCGGCGGCTGCTGCCGGACGCCGATTCGATCGAAGAGCAGGAGATCGATCTGACGGACGGACAACAGGCCGCGGTCGAGCGACGGCTGGGGGGGAAAATCCGCGATACCCACTATGATATCTGGCTGGGAAGCCGGGAAGGCGCGCCGGTCGGCTATGCCGTGAAACTCGACGTCACCGGCAAAGAGCGGCCGATCACCTTCATGGTGGGCGTGAACCCGGGGGGCGCCATCGTCGGCATCGAAGTGCTCGTCTATCGCGAGTCGCAGGGCTCGGAGATCCGGGCCGCGCACTTCATGCGCCAATTCCACGGCAAAACGCTGGACGCTCCCTTGAAGCTCAACCGGGATATTGACTCCATCAGCGGCGCCACGTTATCATCCCGCTCGACCACATACGCCGCCAAGAAAGCGCTGGCCCTAGTCGAAACCCTCTACCGAACGCCTTGATCACGCCCGACATTCCTGTAATCTGCAACGAGAACGCTCTGCGCCATGAATGATTTCAAAAATCGCGGTTTTCGGATCGTCAACAGCCCGGTCGAAGTCAAACTCGCCTATACCGGCTTTTTGATCTTCGCCTTTATTGGTTATCTGACCATTACGCTAATCGGCCTCACCCGGGTCGGGCCCGGCCCGCAACAGATCGTCACACACTACCGCGGTTCCGATGCGGAAGAAATCTTCCCCCGGGCCGTGGGCCAGATGCTGGAAGAAGCCCATTTCCACGCCTTCATCGAAGGGCTGATCCTCCTCGTGCTGGCCCATCTGTTCGTCGCCACCAACCTCAGCCGGCGCATCAAGCTGTCGGTCATCGGCCTGGCCTATGCGAGTACACTCTTCGATCTGGCTTCGCCTTGGCTGATTAAATATGTCGCGCCGGCCTTTGTGTATCTGCAAATGAGCTGCTGGCTGGTGATGGTGGTCACCGCGCTGGCGCTAATCGGCGTGCCGTTCTACGAGATGTGGTTCACCAACGGCAAAAACGGGATGCGATGATTGCGCTGCTGATCGCATGGCTGGGGCTGCACGCCGTTCTGCCGGTCGGCTTGGCCGCCGCACAGAGCGATGAAGAGGCCGCGCCGGCGCGCCAGGTCACCGTGCGGCTGCTGGACTATCGCTTCGAGCCGTCGGAAATCGTGCTGAAGGCGGGCGAGCCCGTTGAGCTGACGCTGATCAACGACGGCACCGTGCTGCATGAATTTGTCACGCTGGCGATGCACGATCTTGAGGTGGAGATTCGGACGGGCGGCGTCATCTCAGAAACACTCGGCCTGCTGGAGCTGGAGTTGGAGCCGAAGAGCCGCGTGCAGATTCGCTTCACGCCGGAAAAATCCGGCTCGCTTCCATTCACTTGCCAGGCCAAGAAACCGACCGATCACTTCAAGGCCGGCATGGCGGGCACGCTGACTATCCGGTAGCAGCCGCCGGTTTGAAGACCAGCGCGGCCGAATTGATGCAATAACGCAAATATGTTGGGGCTGGCCCGTCTTTGAACACATGGCCGAGGTGGCCGCCGCAGCGGGCGCAATACACCTCCGTCCGCGGGTAGAGCAGCTTCCAGTCCGTCTTCGTGCCGATCGAATCGGAGAATTTCGGCTGCCAGAAGCTGGGCCAACCGGTGCCGCTGTCAAATTTGTGCTGCGAAGAGAAGAGCGGCAGGTCGCAGCCGGCGCAATAGTAAGTCCCCTTTTCTTTGGAGTCGTGATACTTGTTTTGAAACGGCGGCTCGGTCCATTCCTGCCGCAGAACTTTATATTGCTCCGGCGTCAGGCTTGCCCGCCACTCGGCGTCGGTTTTGACGACCTCAAACATCTCGGCCTCCTTGCCCTGGGCCAGCCGCGCCAGCGGCCCGGCCAGCAGCCCTCCGCCCAGCACCGCCAATCCTTTCAATACATTTCTGCGAGTCACCTTTGAGCCCTCCTGGGATTATTCTGCCCTATAGTCTCGGCGACTGGCAAGCTGTTACAAGCACTGCGCCATAAAGGCGCAAATCTTCACCGAGCCGCCCCCCTGCTATTGACAACCCCGCAGGCGGTTGCCTAGAATCCTGTACCGTTTTTGCCGATCATTTCCCGTCCTTCTTGCGGAGGCTTTCCATGGCGCAAACGCCCGATATTGAATCGGTCCTGAAAGAACGCCGCCTGTTCAAACCCTCC
>JBFMAJ010000134.1:0-5801 GCA_040755775.1 Nitrospirota bacterium | reverse complement strand
AATCTCGAATTTCTGGCCGACGCGGTGGCCCGGTTCTTGGCGCGCCACCCGCGCGCACATTTCCTGGTGGCGGGGAGCGGGCCGTCGGAGGCCGGCATCGAGCGGATCTTCGAGCGGGCCGGCCTGGCCGGACGGTTGCATCGTGTCGGCATCTTGTCGGCGGCCGAGGTGGCCGATGCCTACGCGGCGATGGATCTCTTCGCCTTCGCCTCGCACAGCGAGACCCAGGGCATGGTGCTCGCCGAAGCGATGGCGGCCGGCGTGCCCGTCGTGGCCGTCGATGCGCCGGGCGTGAGGGAGGTGGTGATAGATCGATACAATGGGCGGCTCCTGTCCGTGGACGCGCCGGAGCTCTTTTCCGCCGCGCTCGGCTGGATCGCCCGTCTGTCCGTCAACCGGCGCTCGGCGCTGCGCGAGGGCGCCAGAATGACGGCCGCGCGCGTTTCCCTGGCGCGCACCGCCGACAAGGCTCTAAACCTCTACCACGCCGTGCTCCACCATGGCCGCTATGTCCGGCCGATCGAGGGAAGCCCGTGGTTGTCCGCGCTGCAGATGATCGGGGCGGAATGGGAGGTCTGGGCGAATCGCGCCCATGCGGTGAAGGCGGCGCTCAGCGAGGCGATCTCCGAAACGGCGAGGGGCGCGGAGACGCCGTCATGATCGGCCGGGTTGAATGGATCGCGCTGGAGCTGCGGCGTCTGATCAGCCGAAGCGAATGGATGGCCCGGTGGCTCAAGCTTCCCAAGTCCGAAGGGACCGGTGCGCAACCGGGCCTGGTGCTGATTCAAATCGACGGCCTGGCCCGGTCGCAACTGGAGGCGGCGCTGCGGACGGGGAAGATGCCGTTTGTCAAATGCCTGCTGAAGAAAGAGGGTTATCGCCTCCATACGTTGTACTCCGGTCTTCCGAGCAACACCCCGGCCTTTCAGGGCGAGCTGTTTTACGGCGTCAAGAGCGCCGTGCCCGCGTTCGGCTATCAGGATCGCCTCGGCCTTCGGCGCATGAGCCTCTACGAGCCGGGGGCGGCGGTGCGCGCGCAGGAATTCGTCTCATCGGCGTCGGACGGCCCGCCGCTGCTGGACGGCGGCAGCGCCTTTTCGGATTTTTTCTCCGGCGGCGCCTCGGAGAGCCATTTCTGCGCGGCGACGATCGGCTGGAATGCCATGCTGCGGGCGGCCAATCCGCTCACCCTGGCCGTGCTCCTGGCCTGGCATGGATGGAGCGTGATCAGGGTTGGGACGCTGTTGCTGGTGGAAACCGGATTGGCCGTGGCGGACTTCGTCCGGGGCGTCATCGCGGGACAGGATCTTTGGAAAGAGCTGAAATTCGTGCCCTCGCGGGTGGCGGTCAGCATCCTGCTGCGCGAGCTGGTCACCATCGGGGCGACGATCGACGCCGTCAGGGGCTTGCCCATCGTCCATCTCAACTATCTTGGATATGACGAACAGGCGCACCGGCGCGGCCCCTCGTCGGCGTTCGCCCATTGGACGCTGAAAGGCATCGATGACGCCATCAAGCGGGTCTGGCGGGCGGCCCGCCGCTCATCCCGGCGCGACTACGACATTTGGATCTACTCCGATCACGGGCAGGAGCAGACGAGTTCCTATCAGGCGATGCACGGCCGGACGGTTCAGGAGGCCGTGGCGGAAGTGATGGGGACGCGTCGACCCATGGACGCGCATGAGCGCAAGCGCGCCCATGGCACTCAACTCATGCGCGCCTCGTGGCTGGGCGCCTGGGCCCGCTGGCTGCCCGGCGGGGACGGACGGTCCGATGCATCTCAGCCCGGCGCTCCCGTGGTCATGGCCCTGGGGCCGGTGGGCCACGTCTATTGCGACCCGACGGTGGCGCCGCATGAACGGGGCCGCCTGGCCAGGGCGCTGGTGGAGCGAGCCAAGATCCCCCTGGTGCTGGCGCCGGGCGGGCCCGAAACGGCCCGGGCCTGGACAGCCGCTGGAGAATTCACTCTGCCCGACGACGGCGCCCGCGTGCTCGGGGAGAAGCATCCGTTTCTTGACGAGGCGGCGCAAGATTTGGTGGCGCTCTGCCACCATCCCGATTCGGGCACCTTCGTCATTTCCGGCTGGAGCCCGGAGAATCCCCCGTTGACCTTTCCGATCGAAAACGGCGCCCACGGCGGCCCGGGCGTCGAAGAAACGCGAGCCTTCGCCCTGCTGCCGGCGACGGCGCCGGTGGCCGATGTCGATGGCGGCTATCTGCGCGCGCTCGATGTGCGCGAGGGGGCGCTGCAGTTGCTGGGGCGCTCGTCGAAAAGGGCGCTTCGGGGCGCGGGCCGACGCCGCGCGGCGCGCCGCGCCGTCCGGGTGATGACCTATAACGTTCACAGTTGCCGCGGCATGGACGGACGGCTTTCGCCGGAACGGATCGCCCGGGTGATCACGCACTATGATCCCGATATCGTGGCGCTCCAAGAGCTGGACGTGGGACGCAGCCGCACGGGGGACATCGATCAGGCCAAGGTGATCGCGCGGGCCCTGGACATGGAGTATCATTTTCATCCGGCGTTCCGGTTGGCCGAAGAGCAATACGGCGACGCGGTTCTGAGCCGCCATCCTCTTCAACTGGTCAAGGCCGGCGCGTTGCCGAGCCTTCCCAACGCCCCCTACCTTGAGCCGCGGGGCGCCATCTGGGTCTCCATCGCGATCAACGGCTCCCGCTTGCAATTGATCAACACCCACCTGGGGCTTTCGCGGCGCGAGCGGTTGATGCAGGTGGAAGCGCTGCTGGGATCCGGCTGGCTGGCCCATCCGGATTGCCTCGCCCCGGTGATCCTCTGCGGCGATTTCAACGCGCTGCCGGGGTCGATCATCTGCCAGAAACTGGAGCACGGACTTCGGGACGTGCAGCGCGCGCTGTCGCACCACACGCCCAAGGCCACGTGGTTCGGCCGCTACCCGATCAACCGCATCGATCATATCTTCATCGATGAGACCCTCTCCGTGCAGTCCTGCGACGTTCCGCGCACCACGCTCACCCGCGTGGCGTCCGATCATCTGCCGCTGATCGTTGATCTGGTCTTGCCATGACGGATCATGCCGGGCGGCCCTCCTACCGGCGAATCGTGTTTGTGACGCTCATCTTCGGGACGGTGCTGCTCATGGCCGGCCTGATGCGCGCAACCGACGCCGCCGAGGCGCTGGCCGAGGCCCGGCGCGTCATTGAAGGCTTGGGCTGGGCCGGCGTGCTGTTCTATATCGCGGGGTTTATCGTCGGCTCGTTTCTGTGTATTTCGGCCACCGCCCTGTCGGTGATCGCCCCGCTGCTCTTCGGCCCATGGGTTGGATTCGGCGCCATTCTGGCGGGAAATCTTGCGGCCGCCGGCGCCATGTTCGTGGTCACTCGATGGGCGGGGAGCCGATGGAGCGCGCTCGATCAGGTCCTTCCCGAGTGGTTGTTCCGCCTGGCTCACGGGCGGGGGCTGTTGATCATCTTTTATGCGCGGCTGCTGCTGGTGCCGGCGCCGCTGGTGAATTATGGGGCGCCGCTGCTGCCGATTTCGATGGCCGACATGATGTGGGGATCCTTGTTGGGGTTTCTTCCGCATTGCCTCTCCACGGCGTTATCGGTCGGCATCATCCGCGACGCCGTGCTCGCGGGGCGCTGGAGCGCGCTGCTTCGCTGGGAGGCCGACTTGCTGCTCGGAGTCTATGCCGCCACGCTGTGGACGGTTCATCTCATCAAGCGGCAACGAGAGCCGCTTGAACGGCCGGCGCAGGGTCGCCGCTGACACAAACGCACGGCGTTGCCGTCTGTTGACGAAATCTTGACAGTTGTCGCCGCCGGCTTTGGAGAGTTACAATTATTTCATCTGAGAGAGCGAATGACAGGAGGAGGTGCGCCATGGACAGGAAAATGGCGGTCAAGCAGGGAGTGGATCTCAACATCGGCTTGCTGGAGGAGCAGCGGCGGGGCGTCTGCCAACTGCTGAATGAGCTGCTTGCCGACGAGTTCGTGCTCTACACGAAAACGCGGAATTACCACTGGAACGTCCGGGGGCCGCGGTTCCACGACCTCCACAAATTTTTCGAGAGCCAGTACAACGAGTTGAACGACATTGTGGACGAGGTGGCGGAGCGGATCCGCCAACTGGGCGACATGCCGTGGGCCACGCTGGCCGAGTTCACGCAGCACGGCCGGCTGAAGGAGCAGCCCGGCGATTATCCGGAGGCGGAGGAGATGATCGGCAATCTGCTGGCCGATCATGAGGCGGTCATTCAGCAATTGCGGAACGACGCCGACACGATCGCCGAGAAGCACCGGGATATGGGCACCAACGATTTTGCGCTCGACCTGCTCAAACAGCATGAAAAAATGGCTTGGATGCTCCGGGCCTGCCTCGAGCCGGGACGGTAGCGTCGGCCCGCGCGGGGGCCTCCCCCCGCGAGGAAGTGTTCGGGCCGGTCTTTGAGGGCGGAAGATACGGTGATGGCGCCGGAAGGTTGAACCCTCCTTCCTGCCGGCGCCTCCTCGGGACCGGCCCCTTCTTTCCGCGTTGCGTTTTTTCCCTTTCCGCCTCAAGGTGCATGGTGCGTCATCGTTGGATCTGGAGCATGGCTCTCGGTTTGGCGGTTTTTGCGGGCGGAGCCGCGTTATCGTCCAGATTTTTTCTTGACGAGCAACTGCGGCGGGTTCTTGAGCGCAACGTGAATCGGAGCCTGGACGGCTACACGGCCAGCATCCGAAAGCTTGATTTTCACCCCCTGGGTTTCTCGCTGGAGCTGTTCGGCGCCGGCATCGTGCAGGACGCTCACCCGGATCCCCCCGTCGCTTACATCGGGCGGTTGACGGCCAGCATCCATTGGCGGGCGCTGCTGCGCGGACGGCTGGTGGCGGATTTCACGTTCGAACGGCCCAGCGTACACCTCAATCTCCGGCAGTTGAGGGAGGAGATCAGGGAGCCGAAGGAGCGCGACTGGCAGGAGGTGCTGCAGGAAATTTATCCCCTCGAGGTGAATCGCGTGGAAATCCTCGACGGCGAGCTGATCTATGAGGACGAAGGGCCGTTTCGGCCGCTTCATGCGCGCGACGTGCGTTTTGAGGCGGAGAACATCCGCAACGTGAAGTCGCGCGACCGGAGCTACCCGTCGGCGTTTCGGCTGGAAAGCGCCGTCTTCGACGAGGGCCGGATCGCCGTCGACGGCGCCGCCGATTTTTTGGCGGCGCCGCATCCGGCCGTGAAGGCGCATCTGGTCGTGGAACGCATCGCGCTGGAGTATTTCGAGCCGATTGCTCGCCGGTATCATCTCTCGTTGACCGAGGGCGTGCTTTCGACCGAGGGCAGCGTTGAATATGCGCCGGCGATGAAGGTCGTTGAGCTTGCCCGTGTCACGCTCGACCACGTTCGCCTGGACTACATCCACCGGGCGGAAACCCGCGCCGCCGAGCGAACAGCCCGGCGGAAGGTCGCCCGCGCGGCCGGGAAAGCCGGCAACCGGCCCGGCCTGCTGTTGCAGGTGGACGCCATCGAGATTCGGGACGGCATCATCGGATTCAACAACGAGGCGGCTGCGCCTGATTATCGGTTGTTCCTGAGCGATGCGGACGCGCGGGTTGAAAACCTGAGCAATCACGGCGGCCATGGCCCGGCGCTCGGGACGCTGCAGGGCAAATTCATGGGCAGCGGCGACACGGTGGTCACGGCGCAGTTTCTTCCCCAGGGAACGGCGGCGGAATTTGACATCAGCGTCCGGATTGAAGGAACCCGGCTGACGGCCATGAACGACGTGCTGAGGGAGCACGCAAAGTTCGACGTCGTCGGCGGGGTCTTGTCGCTCTATTCC
>JBFMAJ010000133.1:0-5868 GCA_040755775.1 Nitrospirota bacterium | reverse complement strand
CGATGAACCAGCCAGTCGCGGCGGCGGCGCTCCCCCGGGTGGTGCTTAAATTTCGTCGAGAAACAGGAGAGCAAGAAGTAGCCGCCGGGCCGCAACACCGGCAGGACCGCCTCGCGGTAACGCGTCGTGTCGCCGCGCTTCACGTGGTGCAGACAGCCGTAGTCGATCAGCAGATCAAACGAGTCCGGATGAAACGGCAGCGCGAACAGATCGGCGACCTGAAACCGCACCCGGCCGGCGCTGCCGGGATGCTTTGCCGCCAGTGCGCGCGCCCGGCGAATCGCCAACGGCTCGTAATCGACGCCGATCACCTGAAAGCCCCGCTCGGCGGCAAAAAACGCATGGCGGCCCTCGCCGCAGCCCAAGTCGAGCGCCCACCCGCCCCGCCCCGGCCGGGGAAGCCGCCGCAACAACCCGGCCAGAAACGGATCGGGACCCTCCGCGGGCCAGCCATGCTCCCCGCGCCGGTACGCATCGCGAAAATAGGCGGCTTGCCGGACGTAGAGCGCATCGTTCATCCCACGGAGTCTACGCATCTTTTCCCGGCAGCGTCAAGTCGCCGCACGGGTCTTTGGACAAAACTTGAAATTTATGCTTTAATGAATCCAGAAAGACGAGCAATCGCTCGGGAGAAACTCCGTGACGTTCAAATCGGGACTCATAGCCGCAGCCTTCATCGGATTGGCTTCTCTGACCATGCTGTCGACTGTAGCGGACCGCGACGCGATGTCGGCCCCGGCTCCGGCGCAGCCCCCGGCGGTTGAAGAATTCATCACCATCGAGATGCTGGACGGGGTCACGGCCTTTCCCGGCAATATTTCGGCCTTGCCGCCCGTCTCCATTCCCAAAGACAATCCGGGCACGCCGGAGAAAATCGAGCTGGGGCGCAGGCTGTTCTTCGATACGCGGCTGTCGGGCGACAACCGGTTCAGTTGCGCCTGGTGCCATAATCCCGCCCTGGCCTTCACCGACGGCCTTCCACGGGCGTCGGGATTCGGCAACAAGGAGCTGGGGCGCCATTCCCCAACCGTGCTGAACGCGGCCTACATGGCCACCCAATTCTGGGACGGTCGGGCGGCCACGCTGGAAGAGCAGGCGCAACTGCCGATCATCAACAAGGACGAAATGAATCTGAACGCGGATGATCTCCCTAAAAAGTTGAGCGCGATTCCTTTTTATCAGCAACGATTCAAGAAAGTCTTCGGCGAAGGGCCGACGCTGGCCAACGTGGGCAAGGCCATTGCCGCCTATGAACGGACGCTGGTCACCAGAGACACGCCGTTCGACCGCTATCTGCGCGGGGACAAGCAGGCGCTCACCGATCAGCAAAAACGAGGCTTGATTCTCTTCATCAGCCGCGCGGCCTGCAGCCGGTGCCACAACGGCCCGAACCTTGCGGATGACAAGTTCCACAACATCGGCCTTCCTCAGGCCGGCCCGATGAAGGAGGACGTGGGGCGCTACGCCGTCACCCGGGACGAGAAAGACCGCCGCGCCTTTAAAACCAGTTCCTTGCGCAATGTGGCGCTCACGCCGCCCTATATGCACAACGGCATTTTTACGACCCTCGACGAGGTCGTGGACTTTTACAACAAGGGCGGTGAGGACGACCCCAACAAGGACCCGGAAATTTTCCCGTTGAACCTGACGGCGGAAGAGCAGCTCGATCTGGTCGCCTTCCTGCGGGCGCTGAACGGGTGGACCCCTGAAATGGAAGCCGCGGCGACGGGGATGGCCGATTGACCGCGTGGCGAGTCGTGGGGGTCGGATGAAACTTCTCAGGCGTGTGACTCTGGCCGCGGGCGTGGCGGCATGCGCCCTGCTGGCCGCAAACCCCGCTCAGGCCGGCACGATTCAGGGCAAAGTCAGCGTCCAGGGCAAGACCAGCGCCGACCACGTGGTCGTCTACGTGGAGCGCGCGCCGGGCACCTTCACCCCGTCCGGCCCCCGCCCGGAGCTGATCCACCGGAACCTGGCCTTTTTCCCGCCCGTCATGCCGGTGCTGAAAGGGAGCATCGTCGATTTCCCCAATACGGATCCGGTCTTCCACAGCGCGTTTTCGGTCTCTCCATCGAATCCGTTTGAATTGGGCATCTACGGCCAGGGACGCGACAAGTTCGTCCAGTTCCATAATCCCGGCGTCGTCGAGATTTCTTGCCATATTCATCCGTTCATGCGGGCGACCATTCTGGTGCTGGACAATCCCTTTTTCGCCGTGACGAATGAACAAGGCCACTATACGATCATGAACGTGCCGCCCGGCCAATATACGGTCAGAACCTGGAGCGTCAACGGCCAACCCATGACCCGGTCGGTCGTCGTGGATCGCAGCGGGGCCGCCGCCCTGGACATCACGATCGCCCCCTAAATCCGCCGTGGCGCGCCGTCATGGACTTGCCGGCCCTAGGCCCCGGCCGCGCGGCCCCGCGTCGTGAGCATCATCGCCGTCGCGCTGATCCCGCTGGCGTTGTTCCTGGCGGCCTATCGGCTCTACGGCGCCTTTCTCGCCCGTCGCTTCGCCCTTGACGACAGCCGCCCGACCCCCGCCTGCTCGATGGCCGACGGCGTCGACTACATCCCGACTTCGCCGCCCATTCTGCTGGCCCAGCATTTTTCCTCGATCGCGGCGGCCGGGCCGATCGTGGGCCCGATCCTGGCCGCGCTATGGTTCGGCTGGCTGCCGGCGCTGCTCTGGATCGTGCTGGGTTGCATCTTCATCGGCGCGGCGCACGACTTCGCCAATCTCGTCGCGTCGATCCGCCACAAGGCGCGCTCGATCGCCGAACTGATGAGCGAGCACATCAGCCGGCGCGCGTATCTGCTATTTTTAGCCTTCATCTGGCTCTCGCTCGTCTACGTCATCGTCGCGTTCACCGATCTGACCGCGTCAACGTTTCTGGCCGATCGGTACGGTCCCGGCGTGGCTACCTCCTCCTTTCTCTATTTGCTGATCGCCGTGCTGCTGGGCACCGCGCTCTACCGCTGGCGGCTGCCGCTGCGGGTCGTCACCCCGGCGGCGCTGCTGCTCGTCGTCTGGGTCATCTGGATCGGACAGGCGTGGCCCATCCGGCTGCCCGGCTGGCTGCCGCTCGCTCCGGCCAAGGGCTGGGGCTTGCTGATCCTGGGCTATTGCTTCGTCGCGTCGGTGCTGCCGCTCTGGCTGCTCCTGCAGCCGCGGGGGTATCTGGGCGGCTACTTCCTCTACGGCGCGTTGCTGGTGGCGCTGCTCGGCATCACGTTCGGGAATTTTGCCGTCGAGTATCCGAGCTTTCTCGGCATGGAGAGCTCCAAGGGCGCGCCGCTGTTCCCGATCATGTTCATCACGATCGCCTGCGGCGCCTGCTCGGGCTTTCACGGGCTGGTCTGTTCCGGCACTACGTCCAAACAGCTTCAGCGGGAGCGCCATTCGCGGCTGGTCGGCTACGGCGGGATGCTGCTGGAGGGCGTCGTCGCGCTGATCGCCCTGATCACCGTCATGATGCTCGCGCCCGGCTCGCCCGAGGCGGCGCAGTCGCCGATGGAAATCTACGCCCGCGGCTTGGCCGCCTTCGCCTCGGTGCTTGGCATTCCTCCCGGGCTGGCGATGAGCTTCGGCCTGCTGGCGTTCGCCACCTTCGTCTACGACACGCTGGACGTGGCGACCCGGTTGGGCCGCTACATTCTGCAGGAATTGACGGGATGGGAGGGCGCCGGCGGCCGGATCGCCGCCACCGTCGTCACCCTGCTGCCGCCGCTCTTCTTTCTGCTCACGACGACGGAGCAGGCCTATCTGAAATTTTGGCCGATTTTCGGCGCCAGCAATCAGTTGCTGGCCGCGCTCAGCCTGCTGGGCATCGCCGTCTGGTTCATGCGCACCGGGCGCAATCCGCTGATCATGCTGCTGCCCATGCTCTTCATCATGGTCATGACCCTCTGGTCGCTCGGGCTGTACGCCGCGCCGTGGATCGCCGATCTGGCCGGCGGCCGGCCGCGCCTCGATCCGATCGGACTGGTGTCGCTGGTGCTGATCGGCCTGGCGTTGCTGCTGATCGCGGAGGCGGGGCGCGTCACGATGAGGATGAGCGCCGGGCGCAAGCGCTCTCTGCGGCGGGAAGCGACGTAGACCGGAGGCCTGCTCCGTCAGGCCGCGCCGGCCAGCGTCTTCAGGTAGGCGCGAATCCGGCGGGCGTTGGTGCCGACGTCGCTCCGGCCCACTCTTGATACGGACCGCACGTCGATTCGGCTGCCTTCCGCCGCCGGCCGAATCCGCACCACGATATCATCCGTGAACCCGAACCAGAACGTCGTATCGGTCGCTTCGATCCGCCCCTCCGCCGGCTCGGCCGCCACAATCTCCCATCCTATGCGGCGGGCAACATCCAGCGCCGCGGTGAATGCGGCCTCGGGCGGTTGCGGCAGAGGCAGGGGCTGCAGGTCGGGATAGGCCGTCCGCTGCTGCGCGGCGATGTCGGGCCCGCCGTAATCGGCCGGATTCGGCGCATCGGCCCGCAGGGGCAGAATGGCGACGAACTCGGGCGGCTGTTCCGTATCGGTCGTGATGTCGTGGATCGGGGGCACCCGCTGGGCCGCCTGCTTCCATTGCCAGGGAATGGCCGCAGCCAGCACGCCTATCACGATGCCGGCCAGCGCCATCCCGCGATGGAGCACCGCCCGATCCGGCGGCCACAGCCACGTCAATGCCAGGACCGTCGCCGAAACGGCGGCGGCCGCCAGCCCGCCGACGGCGCCGGCGAACAGCAGGGTGAATCCTGCGCGAAAGTGCCACCACCCCATGCGCGTGCCAAGCCCGGCCAGCGCCAGCGCGGCCAGCGCGGCAACGGCCACGCCCAACCCGGCGGGAGCCACCCATGCGCCGATTTTTTGGACGGCCGTCATCGTCCGTTCCATTCTTCCGGCGTCAGCGCGCTGATCGCGAGCGCGTGGATGCCGCGCCCCATCTCCTCGCGCAGCGCCTGAAACACCATGCGGTTCCGGTCGAGCAGCGGCACGCCCTCGAACTGTTTCGACACGACGCGGAGGATAAAGTGGCCGCCCGAGGCGGCGCCGGCATGGCCGGCGTGCTTCCAGCTCTCATCGACAATCTCCACGTGCGCCGCTCCCAGCGTCTCTTTCATTTTCCGCTCAATCGTCTCTTTCGTGGGGGGCGACATGGCCGGTCCGGGAGCATGCATTATAGCGCCGCATAGACCTCGGACGTCAATCAATGGCATAATGATGTGATGCTGATCCGGTGGATTGCCGTACTCGTGATCGTGCTGGGCAGCATGCCCGCGTTGGCCGCCGAGGAGGCGTGGCCGACGACGCAGATGACCCTTCCCGGCGGGCGCCCCGTGACCCTCGAATTGGCCGCCACGCCACACCGGCGCAATCTGGGACTGATGTTCCGGCCGGCGTTGGCGCCCGATCGGGGCATGCTCTTTCTTTTTCCCGCCTCGGACCGCCACGCCATCTGGATGAAGAACATGCTGATTCCCATTGACATTCTCTGGCTGGACGAGGAGCACCGCATTGTCCACATTGAAGCGAATGTCCCGCCCTGCCGGCATGAGCCCTGCCTGATTTATCAGTCTCCCACGCCGGCCCGTTATGTGATCGAACTGGCCGCGGGAGCCGCCGCGCAAGCCGATCTACGCCCCGGCACGGCGCTCCCCTTTAGCGTCTCTCCCTAAATCAACCCCAACAACGGGCAGAGCAGCCGCAAACCGGCCCAAATGACCAGGAAACCGGCCAGATCGAAGAGCAGTCCGGCCCGGATCATCCTCCGGATCGGCACCAGGCCGGAGCCGTACACGATCGCATTGGGCGGCGTGGAGATCGGCAACATGAAGCCGTAGCTGGCCCCCAAGCAGGCCCCCAGCGCCGGCGGAA
>JBFMAJ010000132.1:0-5903 GCA_040755775.1 Nitrospirota bacterium | reverse complement strand
ATCGAAGAGATCAAAAAACAGGAACAACGGGAGTTAACCCGGTTCGATTTGGAGTTTGATCTGCCGGATCATCTCTTGCCGGAATTTCCGCCGCCGATCTTCCTCACCACGCGGCCCGATCTGGGCGACGTCTCGCAGGGCAAGCTGGTGACGCTGGACAATTTTTTTGAGCTGTTCAACGGCGTGCTGAATCCCAAGGACTTGGAGGGGGTGCGGCTGCTGGTCACGCCCTTTCCCCAGCAGCAGTTCAACGCGACGGATGACCGGCGCAGCGAGCGGCCCAGCCGCGGCGTCGCCTGCTTCGACTGCCACGTCAACGGCCACACCAATGCGTCAACCCACCTGGTGGGCGACATCCGCCCCCAGGAGTTCCGGCATCGCCTCGACACGCCCTCGCTGCGCGGGGTGAATATTCAGCGCCTGTTCGGCTCGCAGCGGGCGCTAAAGACCGTGGAGGATTTTACGGAATTCGAGCAGCGCGCGGCCTATTTTGACGGCGATCCGGTGATCGCGACCAAGAAGGGCGTCAATATCCTGGAACGGGGCAGCCAGGTCCATTTCATGACGGAGTTTCAGGAGTTTCTGGATTTTCCTCCCGCCCCCAAGCTGGGACTCGACGGCAAACTGGATCCGGCCAAGGCGACCGAGGCCGAACGGCGGGGCCAAGCGCTCTTTTTCGGCAAGGCGGCATGCGGCACCTGCCACCCAGCACCCTTCTACACCGACTTGCTCATGCACAACCTGCGGACGGAGCGCTTTTATCGGCCGCGCCTGATCAACGGCCGCATGGCCGCCGCCGACGGGCCGATCAAGACCTTTTCCCTGCGCGGCATCAAGGAGTCGCCGCCCTACCTGCACGACGGCCGGCTGCTGACGCTGGAGGACACGGTGGAATTTTTTAATCTGGTCCTCGGCGTCAAGCTGACCAAGCAGGAAAAGAGCGACCTCGTGGCCTTTTTGCGGCAATTGTAACGTGCCTGGCCGCTGTTCCCGCCGGGCGCCGTTGAGTTGCCGGCCCGCGCCCATCCGCTGCAACAATGCGGCGGCTACGCGATGCGTTCGACGTTCCCATCCAGGCTCATGAGCAGGAGCTCGACCTTCAGTGTTGGGTATTTTGCGCTGATTTGCTTCTGGAGTTCCTTGAGCTGTTGCGTGTGAACGGCCGTTTCCTTCGCGGGATCCTTTGAGAGGTCCTCTCCCAGGACCACCTTGTAGGCGCCGCAATCCCGGTGATCCATGACGATCATGGTATGAATCTGGTGCAGTGTGATGGCGACGTCGAGATGCTCCCAGAACGTCGTATTCCAGGCCAGGTACTTGTCGGTGAGCGCCCCGAGCGAGGCGCCGGCCAGCACGATGTGGTCGTACTTGTCCCGCAGCCCGCGGCCCGACATGTACCGCTCGGTTTCGTCGACCAGGCGAAAATCCATGCAGCTCAGCAGCAGGGCCTCGGTCTTTCCCGCCGCCCGGGCCATGCCCCCGGGCATGGCCAGCGCGAGAAGACCGGCGCCGGCGCCAACCGCCCCGATTTTCAGGAATGTCCGGCGGCCGATCTGGATCGATTCATGTTCGGCCAGTAAATTTTCATCCTTCATGCTGCTCCTCCGAGGGTCGTTGAGTTCCTGCCTGTTGTCGCTGACGGAGCGTCATCATAATTCGCTTCTTCATCGAGGTCAAGGCGAAAACTCTTTGCGGGTGTGCGTTATTCGGGCGGGCGCAGGCCATATTTCTTGATCCGATAGCCGAGCTGTCTCGGCGTCAGCCCCAGGCGCCGGGCGGCCCGCGCCTGGACCCAGCCGGATCGCTCCAACGCCTCCGCCACCTTGGCCCGCTCCAACTCTTCGACCCGTTCCGGGAGCGAGGCCGCGGCGGGCGGCGGGGCCTGCGGCAGATCGAGAAAATGGGCCAGGGCGTCGATCTCCCCGGGCGTGATGACCGGCCGCGCCGTCAGGAGCACCAACCGTTCGAGACAATGCTCCAACTCCCGCACGTTGCCCGGCCAGTGATAGGCGGCGAGGACCGCCATCGCCGCCGGAGAGACGGTCACCGATTTTCCATGTTCCCGGTTGAACCGCTCGACGAAATGGCCGACCAGCAGCGGGATGTCCTCCTTGCGTTCCCGGAGCGGCGGCACCGTAATGGGCACCACGTTCAACCGGTAGTAGAGATCTTCACGAAAGTCGCCCTGGCGCACCATCTGCTCCAACGGCCGGTGGGTGGCCGCGATGATCCGCACATCGACCCGAAGCGTGCGCGTCCCGCCGACCCGCTCGAATTCCCCCTCCTGGAGGGCGCGGAGCAGCTTGGTTTGAACCGGCATCGGAATCTCCCCGACTTCGTCAAGAAAGAGCGTCCCGCCGTCGGCCAGCTCAAAGCGGCCGGGCCTCCGCGCGACGGCGCCCGTAAAGGCCCCCCGCTCGTGACCGAACAACTCGCTCTCCAGCAAGGGTTCCGGCAATGACGCGCAATGGACGGCAATCAAGGGGCGCTCCCGGCGCGGACTCATGGCATGAATGGCCCGGGCCAGCAATTCCTTCCCCGTGCCGCTCTCGCCCCGCAAGAGCAGCGCGGCCCGGCTTGGTGCGACCCGCCGGATCGCGTCGAAGAGCCGCCGCACCGCCGGGCTGTCGCCGACGACCCCGGAGAGTGGATCCGGGGCCGGCGCCTCGGTTGATGGCGGCGGGGCGGTCACCATTTTGCGAGCCCGGACAACTTGGCCGATCAGCGTGGCGATCACCGTTAAAAACTTGAGCTGGCGCTCGAGGACGGCCCGGGGAACGCCGCCGGCCCGGTCGACGCTCAGCACGCCGACGGTCTCGTCATTGATTTTGACGGGCGCGGCCAGCATGGCCAGCGCTCGGCCGGACAGATCGCGCTGAAGCGCCCGGTTCAGGAATCTCGGCTCCTTGGCCAGATCGGGAATGAGCAGCGGAACACCCCGTTGGAACACCGCCCCCGTGATGCCCTCGCCGACGGCATATCGGCCGCGCGCCTGCTCCGCATTGGTCAATCCATGCGCCACTTCAATGACCAGCTCGGCCGTCGCGGGATCGAACAGCGCGAGCATCCCGTGCCCCAGCCCGAGCCGCGCCTCGAGCAACGACAAGACCTGCGCGATCATCAGCTCCATCGGGCGATTCGTGGCCAGCGTTCTGCTGATGTCGTAGAGCACCGCCAGCTCGTCATCGCGGTTCGGCCGCGCCGCATCCTCGCCGGACACTTGATAGCTGCTCACCCCGTCGTTCTCCCTCAAAACGCAAAATGGCGCCCGTAAGGACGCCATTGTCATCCGCAGCGCGCGCGCCGCGGCTTGATCCCAACAAAAAAACGCCTTCCCCGACACCGGAGAAGACGCCATCGTCTCGGCTCCACCACGTCGTTGTGGTGAAACGCCTGCCTAGGGTACGTGAATCGCAGGCCGGCTGTCAACCCGCCCGTGAGCTTGCCGCCGCCGGCCGCATGCGGATACAATAGGCGCGTGGCTCGACGATCCGATACATCCAAGAGCATCCCCCAGGCGCTGACGATCGCCACCTCCGACTCCGGAGGCGGCGCCGGGATTCAGGGCGACATCAAGGCGATGCAGGCCAACGGCGTCTTCGCGCTCTCGGTGCTGGTCGCCGTCACGGCCCAGAACACCAAGACCGTCACCATGGTGCACGCCCTGCCGCGCGACATCATCGAGGCGCAACTCGATGCCGTGTTCGACGATTTCGAGATCGGCGCGGTCAAAACGGGCATGCTCTTTTCCGCCGAGATCGTCAAGATCGTCTCAAACAAGCTGCGCGCGCGCTCCGTCGCGCAGCTCGTGGTCGATCCGGTGATGATCGCCAAGAGCGGCGCCGAGTTGCTCAAGCCCGACGCCGTCGAGCGGCTCACGCGCGACCTGCTGCCGCTGGCCGCCGTGGTCACGCCCAATGTGCATGAAGCCGAGCGGCTGGCCCGGATGGAGATCAGGTCGCTGGACGACGCCAAAGAAGCCGCCCGGCGCATTCATCGGTTCGGCTGCCGGGCGGTGCTGGTCAAGGGCGGCCATTTGTCGGCCTCGCCGGCCACCGATCTGCTCTATGACGGAAAAACGTTCACCATCATTCCCGGCGAATTTATCGACACGCCCAACACGCACGGGACCGGCTGCACCTATTCAGCCGCAATCGCCGCGCAACTGGCGAAAGGAAAGCCGCTCGCCGATGCTGTGACGGCCGCCAAGCGTTATATCACCGAAGCGATCCGCCACGGCCTGGCGATCGGCCACGGCCACGGGCCGACGCATCATTTCTATTTTCTCCCTCCCGACCCGGTCTGATGGCGATGCCGTCAGAAACTCCTTGTCCGCCGCTCCAAGGCCTTCGTCATCTGGCGCTGCGGGTGACGGATATGGCGGCGTCGCGTGCCTTCTATGAAGGCCTTTTCGGCATGAAAGTGGTCTGGGAGCCCGATCCGAAGAATGTCTATCTGAGCTCCGGCGCCGACAACCTGGCCCTGCACCAGATCGAGCCGGCCGACCAGGCGGACTTCCGGCCGGGACGCGGCCAACTCCTGGATCACCTCGGCTTCATCGTGTCTTCGCCGGCCGACGTGGAGCAGTGGCATGACTACCTGCGCCAGGCCGGCGCGCCGATCCTCAAGCCTCCCACACGGCACCGGGACGGCAGCGTTTCCTGCTACGTCGCCGATCCTGACGGCAACTCGATTCAGTTTCTGTACGAGCCCACGCTCAGCCGCCAGCAATTACACTAGCGATTTTCATGTATAATGACGGGCCATATGTGGTGGATCGCCGTCATTTTGGGAATCGTTGAAGGGCTGACGGAGTTTCTGCCGATTTCTTCCACCGGCCACCTGATCATCGCCGGCCACTATCTGGGCTACACCGGCGACGTCGCCAACACCTTTGAGATCGCCATCCAACTGGGCGCCATTTTGGCCGTGCTCGCCTATTACCGGACCAAAATCGCCACGTTGCTCATGAGAAGCACCGCCGACGCCGAATCCCGGCGGTTGCTGCTGGGCCTGGGCCTGGCCTTTCTTCCCGCCGCCGCGCTGGGGCTGCTGACGCACCGGTGGATCAAAGCCTACCTGTTCAACACGACGACCGTGGCGTGGGCGCTGATCGTCGGCGGTGTCCTCATGCTGCTGATCGAGCGCTCCCGCCTTCCCCTGCGCGCCGGCACGCTGGAGGAGACCACGCTGCGCCAGGCCCTCGGGGTCGGCCTCGCCCAATGCGCGTCGCTCTTTCCCGGCATCTCCCGGTCGGGGGCGACGATCATGGGGGGGCTGCTGGCCGGCATGAACCGGACGGTCGCCACGGAATATTCCTTTTTTCTCGCGATCCCGACAATGGGCGCGGCCACGCTTTACGATCTGGCGCAGAACCTTTCGCTCTTCACCCGGCACGATCTGGCCCTGCTGGCCGTCGGCTTCGCGACCTCGTTTTTTGTCGCCCTGCTGGTGGTGCATGGGCTGCTGGGCTACGTCAAACGCCACACGTTCGCCCCCTTCGCCTACTACCGCATTCTCTTCGGCATGCTCGTGTTGGCGCTGGCGTTGACGCAGGGGGCCTGAACGCGCGGTTTGCATTCGGCGCATGCGGCAGAGTAAGATAATGATAAGTCAATGAAAACCGCTACAGCCGTCGAAACGCCCGCCCGCTCATCGTTTGAGGCTTTTCCGATCCCCCCGCCGGTTCTGGAGGGCATCCGCCGGACGGGCTTCGTGCAGTGTACGGAGATTCAGGAACGGACGCTGCCCGTCACGCTGGCGGGCCATGACGTGGCAGGGCAGGCGCAGACCGGCACCGGCAAAACCGCCGCCTTTTTGATCGCGATCTTCTCCCGGCTGCTGGCCTTGCCGGCTCCACGGCGCGGCGCGCATCCGTCGCCCCGAGCCCTGATCATCGCCCC
>JBFMAJ010000131.1:0-5974 GCA_040755775.1 Nitrospirota bacterium | reverse complement strand
CGTGGCCCACCAGCAGCACCGGCGTCTCGCTCTGCTTGGCCGCGCCCATCAGCGCGGCCGCCGTCTCGCGGATCTGTCCCACGCTGCCCGGCGCGGAGGTCAATTGCGACATGTACATCGTCTGGATCGAGTCGATGACGATCGCCTTGGGCTGCAGTTGCTTGGCCGCCGCCATGATCTCGTCAAACGACGTTTCTGACTGGATGTAGAGCTCCTTGGCGTCGATCCCCATCCGCTCGGCGCGCAGCCGGATCTGGGCCTGCGACTCCTCGCCGGACACATACAGCACCGTCCCCGCGCGCTGGCTGATCCGGTTCATCGCCTCGAGCAGCAGCGTCGATTTGCCGATGCCGGGGTCGCCGCCGATCAGCGTGACCGAGCCGGCCACGATGCCGCCGCCCATCACACGGTCGAATTCGCCGATGCCGGTGCAGAGGCGCGCATCGCTCGGCGCGTCGGAGATTTCAGTGAGCCGCTTGGGCCTGGAACTGAGCCAGGCGGGCCGCCCCCCGGGCGCGGCCGGCTCGCGCGCCAGCCGCTCTTCGGCCATGGTGTTCCAGGCGGCGCAGCCGGGACATTTGCCCAGCCATTTTGGTGATTGGTAACCGCAGGCCTGACACGCGAAAATCGTTGAGGGTTTGCGCGACGCGGCCATACGAAGGGGTAGGACCGAACACCCCCATCATAGAGGATGATGTGGGGGGAAATCAATCATTGAAAAGTTTGCCGGCTCTTTACATCAACACGAAGTAAATCAATCTTCAGTCCTTTTAAAATCGCACCAAATTCTCGATTAAATTCTTTATGCAAAGCCAAGTTGGTCAAGACCAATAACTTCTTGCGAGCCTTTACACATTGGAGATAGAAAACAGCTTCGAGCAATACAGGTTTGCGCTTAGATTTGTAGCCGCTCTTTCCTGTGCTCCTATTTGAAAACTTGCAGCATTTGATCTCGCCGATGATAGTCGGGTTCCGTGACACCAGATCGAATTCCTGCTTACATTCACTGCCATCCGACTTTTTGCCAATCACTAATTTCTTCCGCTCAAAATGTGTTTGATATTGTTTCTCAATGATTTTTCTAACATTTTCTTCAACCTGCCTATAATTCATCTATGCCTCCAATGTGGATTTTTACCTATACTTTACCCGCATCTCTTCCAGATCCTTCTTTATCTCTTCCCGCAACGCTTTTGGCTCTAAAACTTCAGCGTGTTGCGCGAAGGTCAGGATCCAACACTTCATGGCGTCCCAGCCGCCGGCCCGGATGCGAACGATGACGCCGCCGTCGGGCTGCTCTTCAATCCGCTGGCTCGGGTGATGCACCCGCCCCTTCACGTAGTAGGCCACCTCCTTGTCAAACCGGACAACCAGATCGAACGGCTCCTCCCAGATCAGCCCGAAGGCTTCCCGTTTCATCTTGTCCACGGGTTGGGCCTGGTGCGTGAAAGTCTCGCCCGTCGGCGAAATCTTTTTGATCCGATCCAAGCTGAAATGACGAATCTCTTTGTAGTTGTGGGTGTAGGCGGCAAGGTAAAGGCAACGGCCATGGAACAGGAGGTTCAATGGATCGATCAGGTACTGCCGTTCGCCTTTTTTTGGCGAGCCATAAGTCATTTCAAGCCGGCGGCGGTCCCGAATGGCCCGATCGAGCTCCCGCATGATCGGCTTCTGCCGTGTGAAATCCATCCCCGGCCGATCCAGCACCACGTACAGCGATTGGGCCTCTTCCAACGCCGCGCGCGCCTCATCCGGAAAAATCGCCTGGGCTTTTTTCCAGAAGGCATCCAGATCATCCTTGAACGGCGTGCCGTCATACATGGTCAGGAGGGAACGGGCCACGGCCAGGCTGATCAGTTCGGGTACCGCCGGCATCAGCGGCGGAACGTGCTGGAATCCGGGAAGGAACCTGTAGAGGATTTGCCCGCTTTTTGATCTGGCGGTCCGATCAAGCGGAAAGCCCGCTTGCTCCAACACCTGCAAATCGCGCTGGAGCGTCCGCTTGCCCTTCCCGCGGGGCAGCAGCTCCCGGAGTTCCTCCAGGAGCTGCTGTTGCGTCACCCCATAGCGGGCATGGCTCATGACCGTCGTGAGAATTTTCCATTGACGAAGGGCTTGATCGCCACGCGCCACAACAGCTCCCGAGGGTCATGAGATGCGCCGGATAGTCGGGCGGAAGTGTATCCCAACTATCCGTCCATGGTCAATCGAATCGGCCGTTCCGCCGTCGAAGGCTGCCGCCCTCCGACTGCACCGCTTGCCTGATCTCCTCAAAGGGCTTGAGACATTCCCCCCAGCGGGCAATCAAGAAAAGCAAGGGGCCGATTCGTCCAAGCAGAAGCGGATCAGCCTCTTCCCTGGCGGACCATATTTCATACGAGTCGAAATAGCCCATCTGCTGACAGCGGCGCCATATTTCCAGCACTTCGAGCGGGATAAGATCCTCCGCATAGTCCACCACGTAGTCGCCCTCCAGCAAGCGGCGCCTGTACACGTGCTCTCGAAAGCCCAAACGCTCTCGCGCATCGCGCGCGGGGCTGCCGGTGTAGCTGGAGGGAAGGTATTGCCGCCAAATTCTGATTTCTTCAGGATTCAGCAGCTTGAACGGGATTTCTTTGGCTTTTTCCAGCGCCCCCATATAGCGCTCCTGGCCGAAGAGACCAAGCTCCTGGATCAGCCGTAAACGCCGTTCCCACCCTTCAAACAAATCCGGCTGGACCAGACCGGTTTCCGCAATGGTTTCCTCCTGATAGATTTCAACCAGCATGACACACCTCCTGAGTTAGTGGTCGGTAGGCTGGTCAAGTTACCAGACAGGGGTGTCAGGAAAGGACGCGGGAAGGGAGTATTCTACGGTTTTTCAAGGAGCGCCCGCCTGAATTCTTCCAAAAACTCACCAGGCGTCATAATTTTGAAATTCACCGCTTCCATCACCGCCGACTGGTGAAAATGTCTGGTATTCCAGGTAATTAGGTAGTCTGCCTTGCCATCGATGGCCGCGGCGAGAATCGGCGCATCCTTCGCATGAATCACGCGCGCAGCCCATCGAACCGATTTGCTCGATGGGTCGTTGACCAACACCGGCGCCATCTGTTTCATCAGCGCGCGATAGTCGGGCACCAGCGCGGGCAGCTTTGCCGAAAGGTTTCGGTCGGCTTCGGTGAGCACCTGCCGCGAGATCATCGGTTCGACGACTCCCGCTTCGCATAACCGCAGGACTTCACGCGCCGCCCCCGTGGTGGATACAATGCCGGCGATGAGGGCGCTGGTATCGAGGAAGAGCCGCCACCGCCTAACCTCCATACCGTTCCCGATTGTAGCGTTCGCGTTGCTTCGCCAGATCCAAGAGCAGATCATCCAGGCTGAGGCCGGCCTTTTTCATCTCCCGCCCGGCTTTTTTGGCCACGGCATCGCCCATCAATTTTTTCGGCGTCAGGATCAGCGCATCTCCGACCTTCACGACGTTCAACGTCGCCTCTTCATCAAGATGAAGCTCTTTCCGCAGGGAAGCCGGAATCGTCAGTTGTCCTCGTCCCCAGACTTTGACCATAGCCATCGGAGTCATCTCCAGTTTGCTGAATTTCAGATTTTTTACTGATAATCAGTATACTGCGGAACATGGCCCCCGTCAACGGAGCCGGGATAATCACTCTTGGGCCGTTCTACGTCGCGCGAGGAGGCGCCTGCGAAGCCTGGTCGAGCCACGGCAGCATTGCCGCGGCCGGCATCGGGCGGCAGATGTAGTAGCCTTGCGCCTCGTCGCAGCCGGTTGCGACCAGTTTGCGCAACACCTCCTGAGTCTCCACGCCTTCGGCGACGACGGTCAGACCCAGGCTGTGCGCCAGATCGATCGTGGAGCGAACGATCGATGCGTCATCCTCGCTCGTCAGCATCTCTTTCACAAAGGAGCGGTCGATTTTGAGGCACCGGACCGGCAGCTTTTTCAGGATGCCGAGGGAGGAATGGCCGATGCCGAAATCATCGATGGCCAGCCCGACGCCGAGGCGGCTCAGCCCGGCCGTGACATCAATGGCCATCTGGACGTTGGCCATGATGCCGCTCTCGGTAATTTCCAGCTCGAGCCAATCAGGCGCCACGCCGGCGTCCTTGAGGATTCCCTCCACGCAAGCCGGCAGTTGCGGATCCTGAAGGTTGCGAACCGACAGGTTCACGGCCACGGTGATCCGGTGGCCGGCCTGGCGCCAGCGTTGACAGTGGCGCGCGGCCTCTTGCAGGACGAACAGGGTAAGCGGGCGGATCAGGCCGGTCTGTTCGGCCGGCGAAATAAACTCGCCGGGAGGGATCAATCCGAGCGAGGGGTGCTGCCAGCGGACCAGCGCTTCCGCGCCGACGATACGGCCGGAGAGCAGGTGGAGCTTCGGCTGGAAGTGCAGGATCAACTGGCCCGCGCGGATGGCGTCGCGCAACTCGCCGAGCAGCGAGAGGCGCCGGGGGTTGTGAGGATCAAGATGGGGCGCGTAGATGGCGTGCCCGCTGCCCTCCTTCTTCGCGGCGTACAAGGCGACGTCGGCTTTCTGAAGCAGGTTGTCA
Source organism: Nitrospirota bacterium (assembly GCA_040755775.1). Classification (GTDB taxonomy): domain Bacteria; phylum Nitrospirota; class Nitrospiria; order JACQCE01; family JACQCE01; genus JBFMAJ01. The sequence goes on along the minus strand of JBFMAJ010000131.1, from coordinate 1,423 downwards.
GGGTCGCCGGCATGGCTTGGGAAAATGGCGATGCCGATGCCCGTTTCGACGTTGATCGGCAACCCCTCGATCTCAAACGGCGCCTCGAGCGCATGCTGAACCTTTTGCGCGACCAGCGTGGCGTCTTCGGGCGCCGCCAGCGGCAACAGCAGACCGAACTCATCACCGCCCAGGCGGGCGACCGCATCGGTGGGGCGCAGCACCTCTTTCAGGCGCCGCGCAACCTGCCGCAGGAGCAGATCGCCGCGATGATGGCCCAGCGTATCGTTGATCTCTTTGAACTGATCCAGATCCAGGAGCAGGACGGCCAGCGGCTTCGGCGCCTCCCGCCCAACGACGATCGCCTGGCGGATGAGGTCGCGGAATAGAGTACGGTTCGGAAAACCCGTAAGGGTGTCGTAATAGGCCAACTGATGGATGGTCGTCCGGTCACGCTCCCGCTCGGTGATGTCCCGCACGACAACCGTGAAGATCATTTCGCTGCTCCGCTTCCACCTGGAAATGGTCGCTTCCGCGGGGAACTCCGTGCCGTCTTTTCGGCGTCCGAAAATCTTGCATTGGCGCTCGCCCATGAACTTGGACGTCGCCGGGCCGGCGCCGAAGTTGCTGACGTGCTGCCGATGAATCTCAACGAATCGCGGAGACAGCAGCAGGTCAAGCGGCCGCCCCAACACCTCCGAGGCGGCATAGCCGAAGGCCTGCTCCGCGCTCCGATTGAACAACATGATCCGTTGCGCTTCATCGATCATGACGATCGCGTCGGCGGCGATGGAGATGACGCCAAACAGAAGTTCGGCGTCATGCTCAGGCGGTCGGGCCATGCCCCTCCTCGATCACTGGCGCGCCTGGGGGAGAGAACCGCATTGTATTTTACTATGGCGGAGGGAAGTTGCCGCCTACGTCATTTGCATGAGGCAGCGTTACCGTTTTTGCCGAAGAACCAGCGCCACCGCCTCCAGCTTGCTGTGCACCCGGAGCTTCTTCAGAATGTTCTGGATATGTGTCCGCACGGTCGCCGTGCTGAGCTTGAGCCGGACGCCGATTTCCTTGGCGACAAGGCTCTGGGTCATCAGCGACAGCACCTCGGCCTCGCGGCGACTCAGGGCGTACTTCCTCATCACGATGGCAATGTTGTGGCCGTTTGGCGCTTCGTTCGGTTCGCCCCTCGCTCCGGAAGAGGGGGAGATCCGAAACAGATGGACGATGTTCGGCCCGGACGGGCCGACCGGCCGGGATTCCAGCAACGTGGCGACATTGACCCACGTGTCTTTTCCGGATCGTGTCGTGAGATGCAGATCGAAGTTATGTGCGGGCTTGTTCTGTTTGGCCATCTTCATCACCGAACAGCCTTCGAAACAGAAGCGGTTTCCCTCGGGATCACGGCCCGTGAACACATCGAAACAGAATTTCCCCAGCAACTCCC
>JBFMAJ010000130.1:0-5995 GCA_040755775.1 Nitrospirota bacterium | reverse complement strand
CCGGGGCAGGTGATTCTCTTCGACGACCGGACCTTTCTGGTGGCCGGCCTGCTCGATCCGGAGCCGGCCGATCTGCTCAACGGCATCATGGCTGCCGCACAGCCGCTGCGGGATTGGTACCCGGAGGCGTATGCCCGCCTCATGGGGCTGCGGGAGCGGGACGACGAACTGACGCGATTGTCACGCCAGGAGAAGATTCTCGGCGCGATCCGGCACAACGCCAAAAGCCTGCCGGGGTTGAAAGAGGCGATCGGCAAACTGCTGAAGGAACTTTAATCGGGAGACGATCAATGTCGCGAAACCGTAGTCATCTTTTTATCGCGTTTGTCGCTCTTTGGGCCGCGGGCTGCGCCGCCGCGCCGCCCGCGGGGCGCGTCATTCATCAGGAGGGCGAGGCCGGCAAAGTCGAATCGTTCGTCCGGCTCGATCCGGCCAAGGAGCCGGCGTCGTTCAGCCATCCGGCCGGGGTGACGCCGGAGCGGATGAAGGAGATTCTCTCCGGCGTCACCGTGCAATGGCACGCGGGATTGCTCTCGGCGATTTTCAGCCGAACGCCGCGCCGGGCCTTCACGGACTCGGAGGCCTCGATGCTGGCCACCCATCTGTCGCGCGCGCTGGCCGAGGCGACGCCCCAGGAGGCGGCCGTCTTTTATCTCAATGCGCCCGAGACCGGGGAGTCGGCGCGGGTGACCTCCGGCGGCGTGTACGTGCGGGACGACAAGCTGGTGCTCATGTTGGCCAATTACCATTACGTTGTGACTTGGAGCGATCAATCAACGGGCAAATCCCCCGTCTCGCCGAAGACGGCCCGCCAGAATCCGCTCTATTCATTTCCCGAGGGCGACTATCGCCTGATCCCAGGGCCCGGCCAGACGCTGCTCGGCGGCAACCCGTCGGTGATGGGCCGGCTCTTCGGCAAGCCCAGCCGCGGCCTGGTCGTCGATATGACGGCGCCGGCCGCAATGGCCGAGCCGGCGCCTGAGCGCCCCGCGCCCCCGCCGCCCCCGCCGTCACCGGCGGTCTCGACTCTCGAAGAGAAACTGCGCACGCTCAAGAAACTGCACGACGACGGGCTGATCACCGACGAAGATTACGAGAAGAAAAAACAGGAATTACTGGAAGCATTTTAGTTACAACTGCTCGGCCTTGATCAGGTTGGTCGCCCCCGCCGAGCCCACCGGCACGCCGGCCGTGATGATGACCATTGCCCCGCGGGGCACCAGGCCGCTGGCCGAGGCGGCCGCCTTGGCGCAGGCGATCATCTCATCGGTGGTGGTGTATTCCTCGACCAGCGTCGGATAGACGCCCCAGCAGAGCATGAGCCGGCGCACGGTGGCGATGTTCGGGCTGACGGCGATGATCGGCGCGCCGGGCCGGTAGCTGGAGACGCGCCGGGCCGTGCCGCCGCTCCACGTGGGCGTGACGATCGCGGTCACCCCAAGGTCGCTGGCCATCATGCAGGCGGCGTGGCTGATCGCGTGCGGCAGATCCCGTTTGGGGATCGACCGGCGGCGCCAGAAGCGCTCCTCGTAGTCCATCCCGCGCTCCGTCTCGCCGATGATCCTGGCGAGCTGGGCCGTCGCGCCGGTCGGGTAGCGGCCCGTCGCCGTCTCGCTGGCCAGCAACACCGCGTCGGTGCCGTCCAGAATGGCCGCCGCCACGTCGGCGACTTCGGCCCTTGTCGGCCGCGGCTGGGTGACCATCGACTGCAGCATCTGGGTGGCCGTGATCACCGGCTTGCCCGCCCGGTTGGAAGCGGCGATCAATTGCTTCTGGATGCGCGGGACGCGCTCCAGCGGCAGCTCCACGCCGAGATCGCCGCGCGCCACCATGACGCCGTCGGCCGACTCAATGATCGCCGGCAAGTCGTCCAGCGCCTCCGGCTTTTCGATCTTCGCGATGACCGGCACGGTCATGCCGTGCTCGGCGCAGATCGCCCGGACCGGCTCCAGGTCCTGGGCCTGCCGGACGAAGGACAGCGCGATCCAGTCGATGCCGCGCTCCAGACCGAAGCGCAGATCCTCCTCGTCTTTCTTGGTCAGCGCGGGCAGCGAGAGCCGCGCGCCGGGCGCGTGCATGCCCGCGTGGCTGGAGAGCGGCCCGCCGTTGACCACTTCGCAGCGAAGCTCACGGCCCGAGACGGCGCGCACGGCCAGGGTGATCGCGCCGTCGGCGAGCAGGATCGTTTGGCCCGGTTTTATTTCGGCCGCCAGCCCCGCGTCGTTGATGGTGAGGCGCTCGGCCGTGCCCGGAACGGTCTCCGGCGTCAGGGTCAGCATGGCGCCGGCCTGCAGCATCACCGGCTCCTTCGCCACGGCGCCGATGCGCAATTTCGGCCCGGCCAAATCCTGCAGAATGGCGAGCGGCCGGCCGCGCTCTTTGGAGATGGCGCGCAAATCGGCGATGATCCGCGCGTGCTCCTCGTGCGTGCCGTGCGCGAAATTCAGGCGCGCCACGTCCATGCCGGCCTCCGCCAGCGCGCCCAACTGGGGCGCGGTCCAGCAGGCCGGTCCGATCGTGCAGATGATCTTCGTGCGCCGCATAGAATGACTTAGCACCACCGAGAGGGCTGAGTCAAACCGGGGCGAGGCCGGGCCGGTTCGGCGTCACGATCCGTGCCCTGATTCGAGCCTATTGGCAAGCGGGAACGGTTTCGATACAATAACGTTCCTGCCAGGGATGGCGAACAAGAGAGGGGAGCGCGATGGCGGACGAGCGGGACCGAATTACACCGGAAGGCTACAACAAAGAAGAAGAGTATTTTTACCGAAAGAATAAAGAGCTGCTGGAGAAGACCCGGAAGGCATTGGACGCGGAACGGGCCGCCGCCGCGCGGCGCGCCCAGGATCAGCCCTTTTGGATGGTCTGCCCGAAGTGCGGCGCCAAGCTGCGAGAGATCGATTTGGGCGGTGTCAAGGTCGATCAGTGCGGCGGCTGCGGCGGACTGTTCTTCGACAAAGGCGAAGTGGAGCTGCTGACCGGGCAGCCGGCCAAGGGGTTGGGCGCCGTCCTGAAGGGATTGTTCAAGTAGCCGGGCTCAGCCGGCCGACGAGACGAGGGCCAGCACGCCCGTGTAGTTGTGCAACTGCGTCAATTGCCCCAGCGGGGCGATTTCGGCGTAGGTGAAGAAGCCCAGCAGCGGAATCTCTCCCAGGTATTTCTTGATCAACGATAAATCGGTGCCCGATTCGCCGTACAGGGACGAGCCGCGGCCGCAGCAGTCGAAGTAGAGCCCGAAGGCGGGCGTGCGGCCGTGGTGAATCTGGGCCATCTCCTGCAGCATCTCCTCCATCGCGGCCTTGGTCTCGTCCGGCTGGCGGAGCGTGAAGGAGAGCACTTGTCCGTCCTGCACTTCGGTGGCGACGGCGATCGAGCCCTGGCGCGGGTTGGCGCCGACGATGTTGCGGATCAGATATTCCCCGCGCTGCAGGCGGGTATGCGCGGGATCGACCGGCAGGCCGACGAACAATTGCGCGCCGATCTGATCCGGCTCCAGGTCGTGCTCCTTGATCAGCTCTTCGAACACTTCGAACGCCGGCCGCCCGCCCAATTCCATCACCACGTTGCCCTTGGACCGCGTGACCGCCATCGTTTCCCCGACCGGATGGCAGGCCTGGGATAGGCCGATGGTCGTGACGAACCGGCCCTCCAGCATGACGCCGGAGACGGCGTTGGGGGAGGCGTCGGCGCCGAAGAACTGGTACGTCTGCGACAAGGTCCCGTCCTCCGACGCCCCGCCGCCGATGATGGTCACGGGACCGGATTCGTGATGGATGCCGCGAAAGAGCGTCGTCGGCTGCATGGAAAAGGTGTCGGGAAACAGCATCACCAGCGGCTGTGTTTGCTCTGCGGCGTCGGCGACGGGCAATGGATCGAGCGCGACGGGCCGCTCCGAGTGGCGCGCGGCGCCCCGCTTGGGGCGCGCCGGTTTCGAGCCGTTGGCATGACGCAGCAGGCGGCCGATCGCCCGGCCCACGGCCTCATTCCGTTCCTGCAGATGATGAAAGCAAAAGGGCGTCAACCGCAGCTCGTCGGACGCCAGGGCCATGACCGCCACGGCCGGCGTCAGCTCCAATTCGACGTCGATCGTCATCACGCCGTAGGCGCTGCAGCCGACCAAATGGTCGGTTTTCGTCACCTGGCGGATGGCGTGGAGCAAATGGGGATAGGCCGGTTGATGGGATGCGGAGGCGAAGACGATGGCCAGGTCGGCGCGTTTCTGGCCCAGACGGGCCATCGCCATTTTGGCCGCCTCGACGGCGGCGTCCACGGATTCGGATTGTGTCGAATGGCCGACGCCCGCGCGGATCACGAGATAATTGTATCATGTCCCGGACAATTGTCGAGGGGAAATCACGCGGTTGCCGTGAAAAAGAGCCGAACGGTATACTGACGCGATGAGCGCGCGTGCGTCGAAACGGCGCCGCCGATGGTGGGCGGTGCTGGCCGGGCTGATCCTGCTGCTGGCCGCGTGGTGGTACGTCGAGCACGCGACGTCCATTCTGATTTTCGGCCTGCGCGCCGATTACCGGCAGGCCGTGCCCCATCAAGCGGTGCCGGCCGGCCTGACCAGTCTGCGAGCGGAATCCTGCGGCGAGTGCCACCGCGAAATTTACGAGGAGTGGAAAAGCTCCATGCACGCGCAAGCCTTCGTCGATCCGTTCTTTCAGGCCTACTGGCGCAAGGACAAGCACATTTGGGTCTGCCTCAATTGCCACTCGCCGCTCGAGAACCAGCAGCCGTTGTTGATCAAGGGACTCCGGAATAATGACGTGGAGCGGCCGATCACAGAGCCGAATCCCCACTATGATCCGGAGTACCAGCGCGAGGGGATTTCCTGCGCCGGCTGCCATGTGCGGGACGGCGTGATCCTCGGCCCGTATGAGGACTCCGTCGCGCCGCATCCCACGCGCTATGATCCCCGTTTCCGCAAAACGGATATCTGCTACACCTGCCATCAGGTGGCGTCGGGACCGTTGCAATTTTACAACGGCGGCCCCTGCGCGACGTTTTTCGAGTTCGAGGAGGGGCCCTACGCCAAGCGCGGGTATATTTGCCAGAACTGCCACATGCCGGAAGTGGAACGGCCCGTCGCCGTCGGGGGGCCGGTCCGGCAGGGGCGGAGGCACCTGTGGCGCGGCGGCCACGATCCGGAGATGATCAAGCGCGCCTTGCAGGCGGAGCTGATTCCGCCGGCCGCGCCCGTTCCGCCGGGCGAGACCGCGACCTTTCGGCTTCGGGTGACCAACGGCGGGGCCGGCCATGCGATTCCGACCGGCGACCCCGACCGGTTTTTCCGGATCGAGCTGGAGCTGCGCGGCGCCGACGGGCGGGTGATCAAGCGCACGGCCCGGACGATCAGCCGGTGGATCATCTGGCGCCCCGTCATCATTGAGGTCTATGAGAACCGCATCCGCCCGCTGGAAAGCCGGGAGTACGCGCTCGCCGCGCGCATGCCGGAGCCGGCAAACGCCGACGGGATGACGATTCACGCCAAGGTGTCGTATCATATCCTGACCGAACGGGCCTATAAACGGCTCCAGACCAAGTATGGGCTGACCGAAGAGGTACCGCACGTGTTCACGATTTATGACGCGGCGCTGCCGCTGGACGAGCACCGGCCTCAGGCCGCGACGGCCTCGGCCTCGACGGCGCAAGCCGCGGCCCAATCGCCCTGCCAAAGCGATGGCATGGCGCATGGAGGACTGTCATGAGCGAACGTTTTCTCTCGACCGACGCGCTGGCGGCCGCGCTGAATGATGACGACATCGTCATCCTCGACGCGCGGCCGTTGATGAACTTCATCGTCTCGCATATCCCCGGCGCGCTGCACGTCGACTGGAAAGCCTTCAGCGATCCCCGCGCGGACTCCAAGGGCGTGCTGAATCCGAACGCCGACGTGCTGGCGAACAAGATCGGCGCGTTGGGCATCGGCCCGCAGAGCCGCGTCGTCTGCTACTCGGACCCCGTCTCCTGCTACGGGGAAGACGGCCGG
>JBFMAJ010000129.1:0-5998 GCA_040755775.1 Nitrospirota bacterium | reverse complement strand
TCGGCGCCAAACAGCGCCTTGGCGCGTTCGATGGCCAGTTGCTCGACCCGGTCGACGTACTCGCATCCCCCGTAATAGCGGCGTCCGGGGTAGCCCTCGGCGTACTTATTGGTCATGAGCGAGCCCTGCGCCTCCAGCACGGCCCGGCTGGCGTAGTTTTCGGAGGCGATCAGGATGATTTGCCCGCGTTCACGCTGGAGTTCGGCCTGGATCGCGCGGGCGACGTCCGGATCGACGCGTGTGAGGCTGGATTGGCGAGTCATGAGTGCGTGCGGAGGAGGCGCCGCATCCGAATCGGCGCTGGATAGTATCGCATTGGCGCCGGGCTGTCAAGCGACGACCGACGACGGGCATTGTGTTGACAAGCCTTTTTCCCGCCCGATATAATTTTTTGACGATGCCGTTCCCATCCGCCTCCATCATTGTGAATGGAACCACCCGGACGGTGCCGGAAGGCTGGAAAATTGCGGATCTTCTAAGCGAAGTCGGCATGCCGCCGGAACGGGTGGCCGTGGAAGTGAACCAGCAGATCGTGGACCGCCGCGAGTACGTGACCAAGCCGCTGCAATCCGGAGATCGCGTGGAAATCATTACGTTTGTGGGCGGTGGGCGATAAGATGACCCCGAAAGCTCCGTCCGTCCGTGGCCCGGCGGCGCCAACCGTTCCCGTGAATGACGGCGCCGACGTCTTGGTGGTCGGCGGCGTCACGCTGCAGTCGCGGCTGATCGTCGGCACGGGCAAGTACCGTGATTTTGAGGAAACCAAGCGCGCGGTGGAAGCGTCGGGCGCCGAGATGGTGACGGTCGCGGTCCGCCGGGTCAATATCATCGACCGCGAACAGGAGAACCTGCTCGATTATCTTGACCCCAAGCGCTACAAAATTTTGCCGAACACCGCCGGCTGCTACACCGTGGACGACGCCGTACGGACCGCCCGTTTAGCCCGTTCGGCCGGCATCTCCGATCTGGTCAAACTGGAGGTGATCGGCGATCCGAAAACGCTCTTTCCCGACACGGCCGCGCTGGTGGACGCGGCCGCCATCCTGGTGAAGGAGGGCTTCATCGTCCTCCCCTATACGAATGACGATCCGGTGGTCGCCAAACGGCTGGAGGACGCCGGCTGCGCGGCGGTCATGCCGTTGGCCGCGCCGATCGGCTCAGGGCTCGGCATCCGGAACCCCTACAATCTCCGGATTATCATGGAGTCGGCTCGCGTGCCCGTCATTGTGGACGCGGGCGTGGGCACGGCCTCCGATGCGGCCGTCGCCATGGAGCTGGGCAGCGACGGCGTGCTGATGAACACGGCGATTGCGGGCGCGAAGGATCCGGTCGCCATGGCCGCGGCCATGCGCCACGCGGTGCTGGCGGGCCGCCTGGCCTACCGGGCCGGCCGCATTGAGAAAAAATTATATGCGACGGCCAGCAGCCCATTAACCGATTTAATCGAGTAGCGTCCCCGAGCATCGGTTTGACATGCGAGCATTGATTGCAATTCGTACGGCGATGGGGAGCTTGAGGGGAGAGGAGCATCTCCCCTCAAATCCAATCGAGTAAAACCCTGAGAGCTTGAGGGAGAATCCCCATCTCCCGCGTCAATTTCTCCCTCTATTTGATCACCGACCGGCACGCCACGCGAGGCCGGCCGCTGCCAGACGTCGTGAGCGTGGCGGTCTCGGCGGGGCCCTGCGCGATCCAACTGCGTGAAAAGGATCTGCCCACGCGCGAGCTGCTGGAGCTGGCGCGGTCGGTGCGGGAACGGACGGCTCAAGCCCGCGTCCCCCTGCTGATCAACGATCGTCTCGACATCTGCTGGGCCGCGGAGGCGGACGGCGTGCATCTTCGGCGCGACAGCCTGCCGACGCGCGTGGCGCGCCGCCTGCTCGGCTCGAGCAAGCTCATCGGCGTGTCGGCGCATTCGCTCGAGGAAATCCTTCAGGCGGAGCAGGAGGGGGCCGATTTTGCGCTCTTCGGTCCCGTCTACGCCACGCCGTCGAAGCTCGCCTACGGCCCGCCGCAGGGCCTTGCGGCGCTCGAGGCCGCGGCGCGGCGGACGCGGCTGCCCGTGTTCGCGGTGGGCGGCGTGACCGCCGAGCGCGTCAGCGAGCTGATCCGCGCGGGCGCGCGCGGCGTCGGCCTGATTTCCGCGGTCTTTGGCGCGGAGGATGCGCGGCGGGCCGCGGCCGACGTGATGCACGCGCTGCAGCGGGCGCTTTAGGCGGCCTTCGGCGCCCCGTTCTCGCCCTGCCGACGATCTGTGTCCCTTTTTGCACGCGCGTGCGCGCGGAATGTCGTGAATGAAAAGTTGACCGTCCCCCCCTTCGGTGATACAATAATTTTCGTGCAGCAACAGCGCACTGATCGCGACGGAGGGTCAACAGCGATGGTGCATGAATCCGTGGTTGTGGAACGTCCCCGCCAGTTCACGTTGATGGCTCCTCGAGGTGTGAACCGATGAAGCGCGCCGAAGAATACGAGCGGGAACTCGAAAAACTTCACGTCCAAATCGCCTCGATGGAGCAGGAGCTTCGCGAGCTGCGGCAAAGCCGAGTGCAGTTGGAGCAGGCGTACAAACAGAATGAGAAGTTGGTCGCGGCGCTGCAGGAGGCAAAAAGCCAGATTGAAGCGCTAAAGATCGAAGTCGAAAAACTCTCGGCGCCGCCGTCCACCTACGGCATTTTTTCCTCCGTCAACGACGACGGGACGGTCAACGTCTTCGTCGGCGGACGGAAAATGAAAGTCAATCTTCGCCCCAACATCAAGCCGGAATTATTGCGCAAGGGACAGCAATTGATTTTGAACGAGGCGCTCAACGTCGTGGAGGCCTGCGAGTTCGAAATGCAGGGCGAAGTGGTGCGGGTGAAGGACCTGCTGGGCGACCGGCGGGCGATCATCACGCTGCGCATGGATGAGGAGCGCGTCGCCGAGCTGGCCGAGCCCTTGGCCAGTGAGCGGCTGAGCGTGGGGGATCAGTTGATGTACGACCCCCGGTCGGGCTACGTGCTCGAGCGGCTGCCGAAATCGGAAGTGGAAGAGGTGGTGCTGGAAGAGGTGCCGGATATCACGTACGAGGACATCGGAGGCCTTGAATCGCAGCTCGAGCAGGTGCGCGATGCCGTCGAATTGCCCTTCCTCTATCCAGAGCTCTTCGCGGAGCACCATTTGTCGCCGCCCAAGGGCGTGCTGCTCTACGGCCCGCCCGGCTGCGGGAAAACGCTCATCGCCAAGGCGGTCGCGAACTCCATCGCGAAAAAACTCAGCGACCGCGGCGGCCGCGAAGTGCGCAGCTTTTTCCTGGTCGTGAAGGGGCCCGAACTGCTGAACAAATACGTGGGCGAAAGCGAGCGGCAGATCCGGGAGGTCTTCAAAAAGGCCAAAGAGCGGGCCGAGGAGGGCATGCCCGTGATCGTCTTTTTTGACGAAATGGACGCGCTGTTTCGAATGCGCGGCTCGGGCATTTCGTCCGACATCGAATCGACCATCGTGCCGCAATTCCTCTCGGAGATCGACGGGGTGGAGCGGCTGCGCAACGTCATCGTCATCGGCGCCAGCAACCGGCAGGACCTGATCGATCCCGCCATTCTCCGGCCGGGGCGGCTGGACGTCAAGATCCGCATCGACCGGCCGAACGAGCAGGCCGCCCATGAGATTTTCGGCAAATACCTGACCAGCGCCCTGCCGATCCACACCGACGAACTCAAGCAGGATCGGGGCGACGCCGAAGCGGTGGTCCGGCGCCTGATCCGGATGGTCGTGGAGGAAATGTACAGTCAGAAGGACGACAATCGATTCCTGGAGGTCACGTACGCGAACGGCGAGCGGGAACTGCTCTACTTCCGTGATTTCGCCAGCGGCGCCTTGATCGACGGGATCGTCGCCCGGGCGAAGAAGTACGCCATCAAGCGGCTGATCGGAACCGGGGAGCGCGGCCTGAAGGCCGATGACCTGCTGCGGGCCGTGCGCGACGAATTCCGCGAGCACGAGGATCTGCCCAATACGACCAATCCCGACGATTGGGCCAAGATCGCCGGCCGCAAGAGCGAAAAAATCATCCATGTCCGGACGATGAGCGGGCGCGCCACCGAATCGCGAAAAATCGAAACGATTACGCCAGGCCACTATCTATGAGCATGCCGCTGTTCGGCACCGAGACGGAGTTCGGCGTCGCGGCCCGCGATCCCATGGCGTCGGATCCGGTGTCCAGCGCCATTCTGCTGATCAACAGCTATCCCCATCTGCCCGCGGCTCAGGCCCTGTGGGATTATGAATGCGAAAATCCGCTCAAGGACGTCCGAGGATTCGAGGTGGAGGGCGAACGCGAACGGCCGGGGCCCGAATACAATCGCCTGCTCAATAAGTTGCTGGCCAACGGCGGGCGGCTCTACGTCGACGGCGCGCACCCGGAGTACTCCACGCCGGAGTGCACGACGCCGCGCGACGTCGTCCGGTATGAGAAGGCCGGGGAGCGGGCGATGGATTTGTGCCGGGAGATCGCCGGCCGGCTGAAGGGCATGTCGGACCGGTTCATTCTCTATAAGAACAACACCGACAACAAGGGCAACAGCTACGGCTACCATGAGAATTATCTGATCGCCCGTGCGGTGCCGTTCGAACGGCTGGTGGAGTACATGACCCCGTTTTTCGTCACCCGGCAGATCTACGCGGGCGCGGGCAAGGTGGGGGCCGAGCCCCGCCGGGACGACGTGAACTACCAGATTTCGCAGCGCGCCGATTTTTTCGAAGTGCTGGTCGATCTCAACACCATGGTCAAGCGGCCGATCATCAACACGCGCGACGAGCCGCACGCCGATCCGGACAAATACCGCCGGTTCCACGTGATCGTGGGCGACGCGACGATGGCCGAATACAGCACCTATCTCAAGGTGGGGACGACGGCGCTGGTGCTCAAGCTGCTGGAGGGCGGCGGGTCGGTGGCGGGCGTGCAGTTGGAGGATCCCATCGGCGCGATCAAGGCCATTTCGCGCGATCCGTCGCTGAAGTGCCGCGTCCGGCTCAAGGGGGGCGGCGCGGCGACCGCCGTGGAGATTCAGCAGCGCTATTGCGACGCCGTGGCCGCGGGGCTGCGCGACGCGCCGCCCTGGGCGGCCGACGTGCTCCGGCACTGGGCGGACACGCTGGCCGATCTGGCGCAGGATCCTCGGCGATTGGCCCGCCGGCTCGATTGGGTGATGAAGCTGGACCTGATTGAGTCCTATATGGGCAGGAAAAAGATCGGCTGGAACGATCCCCGGGTGGCCATGATGGATTTGCAATATCACGATCTCCGGCTGGACCGCGGCCTCTACTATAAGCTGGTGCGGGACGGGTTTGTCGACTGTTTGCTGGCCGAAGACGAAATCGTGTCGGCGGCGGAACATCCGCCGGTGGGCAGCCGCGCCTATTTCCGGTCGGCCTGCCTGAAAAAATTCCCGAAGGAAATCTATGCTGCCAGTTGGAGCTCGGTGCTGTTCGACGTCGGCGGCGGGGTCGTGAAGCGGATTCCCCTGCTGGAACCGCTGCGGGGCACGGAAGAGCTGACGGGCGCGCTGATGCGGAATTCAGACTCGGTCGAGGAATTGCTGGGCGCGCTGACGGGGCCGGGGGGAGCATAAACATGGCGCATCAGGAGAAAAAACGTGATCGGCGACGGGAGCCGGAACGGGAGCGCAAAGAAGAATCGGCGGCGGCCAACCCGGAAGTGGTGGAAAAAGGGAAGGCGCTGAAAAAGGATATCGATGATCTGCTGGACGAAATCGACGATGTGCTCGAGGAGAACGCCGAAGAGTTTGTGAAAAACTACGTGCAAAAGGGCGGCCAGTGAGCATGCCCCTGTTTCCGTGGAACGATCCCGGCTCCAGCTTCTCCGATTTTCTGAGAGTGTATCAACAGCAGCCGTCCCAGCCCTCGCTTCCCTCGCCCCCTGTGGCGATTCCGCCGCCGGCCTCGTCGGGCGGCGAGGGGACCTTGCCCGCCGGATGGGCCCAGGTGCCTCACGGCACCA
>JBFMAJ010000128.1:0-6012 GCA_040755775.1 Nitrospirota bacterium | reverse complement strand
CGGGCCGGCCGGAGAGCTTCCGCGCGCTGGACGAGCTGCTCTCGGAGCAGTGGTTCCGGCTCTCCTATTGGAAGGTGGCGACGGAGGAGATCAACTACCGCCGCTTCTTCGGCATCAACGACCTGATCGTCCTGCGGATGGAGGAACCCGCCGTCTACGACGAGACCCACCGGTTCCTGCTGCGGATGGTCCGTGAGGGCCTGATCACGGGCCTGCGGGTCGATCACATCGACGGATTGTACGATCCCACCGGCTATCTCGCGAGGTTGCGAGCCGACGCGCCGGACTGCTATCTCGTGGTGGAAAAAATCCTTCAGCCCGATGAGCCGCTGCCTCCCTTCTGGCCGGTGCAGGGGACGACCGGTTACGATTTTCTTGACGCCGTCACCCGGCTCCTGTGCGACCAGCGGCGGCGCGGCCTGCGCGCGCTCTATGCCCGCTTCACCGGCGTGCGGCAACCCTTCGACGAGCTGGCCGCCGACGCCAAGGGCGTGATCATCGAGCGGTATCTGCTCAGCGACGCCGACAACCTGGCGCGGCTGCTCAAGCGGATTTCGGCCCGCGATCGGCGCGGCCGCGACCTGACGATCTACGGGCTCAAGCGGGCGATCACCGAGTTAATGGAATGTTTCCCCGTCTACCGCACCTACATCAGTCCTCTTCACCACCGCGACGAGGACCGCGCAGCCGTGCGGGCCGCCGCCGCGCGGGCGCGCGAGCGCCATCCGGAGCTTCAGCACGAGCTGCGCTTTCTTGAGCGGTTCCTTTCCCTGGAGTTCAACGACGACCTCACGGAGGAGGAGCGGCGGGAATGGATCCGCTTCGTCATGCGGTTTCAGCAATATACCGGCCCGTTGATGGCCAAAGGCGTGGAGGACACCGCCCTCTACCGCTACAACCGCCTGCTGTCGATGAATGACGTCGGCGGCGCGCCCTGGGCGACCGCCCTCTCTCCCGCCCAGTGGCACGACCTGATCCGGCGACGGAGCGCGGCCTGGCCGCACACGATGAACGCCACCGCCACCCACGACACCAAGCGGGGCGAAGACGTCCGGGCCCGCCTGAACGTGCTCTCCGAGCTGTCGGCCGAATGGAAACATCACCTGGCCGCCTGGAGCCGTGCCAACCGCAAATTGAAGAGTTTCGTCCGGGGGCGGCTCGCCCCGGACCGCAACGACGAATATCTGCTCTATCAAACGCTCCTGGGCACGGCGCCGTTGGACGCCGACCTGGACGACGCCTACGTGGCGCGCATCCAGGACTACATGCGCAAAGTCATCCGCGAGGCCAAGCGCCACGGCGGCTGGCTGGCGCCCGACGAGGACTACGAGCGGGCCGCGACGGAATTCGTCGCCGGGGTGCTCGGTTCTTCGGAGTTTGCCCGGTCGTTCCTCCCCTTTCTGCGGCGGGTGGGCCACTACGGCGTCTTCAACTCGCTCTCGCAAACGCTGCTCAAGATTACCTGCCCGGGCATCCCCGATTTCTACCAGGGCGCGGAGCTGTGGGATCTGAGCCTGGTCGATCCCGACAACCGCCGGCCGGTCGATTTCGACCGGCGGACCGCGATCCTCGAAGCCATCCGGCGCAAGGAGCGGGCGCACGTGCCGGAACTGCTCGCCGAGTTGCTGGCGGCCAAGACGGACGGCCGGATCAAGCTCTTTGTCATCTACCGCGCGTTGCGGTTCCGGGCGCGCCACCGGGCGCTGTTTGAGACGGGCCGCTACGATCCGATCGAGGTCAAAGGGCGCAGAAGCCGCCACGTGGTGGCGTACGCCCGGCGGCGCGAGGAGGCCTGGGCGATCACGGTGGCGCCGCGCCTGACGACCGCCTTGACCGGGGAAAAGGACGCACCCTGCGGCCGCGCCGTCTGGGGCGACACCCAACTGGCGCTGCCGGACGACGCGCCGCGCGGGTGGCGCAATGCCGTCACCGGTGAGCGGCTCCCCGGGGGAGCCGCGCTGCCCGTCGGAGAGATTCTCGCCCGGTTCCCGGTCGCGTTGCTGTCGAACGTGGAGCCGGCGTGAAGCAGCGGGGCAGCGGCGTGCTGCTGCATCTGACCTCCCTGCCCTCCCGCTGCGGGATCGGCGATCTGGGGCCGGGAGCCTATCGCTTCGCCGATTTTCTGGAGCAGGCCCGCCAAAGCCACTGGCAGTTGCTGCCCTTGAATCCGACATCGACCGCGCAGGGCAACTCGCCCTATAGTTGCGATTCCGCCTTCGCCGGCAACCCGCTGCTGATCAGCCTGGATCCCCTGCTGGACGAGGGGCTGCTGGTCAAAGCGGACCTGCAGGAGACGCCCGCCTTCCCGGCTCATCGGGTCGATTATCCGGCCGTCGAAACGTTCAAGGGGCGCCTGCTCCGGCTGGCCTATGAGCGCGCCGGCCCGTCGCTCGACCGGTCGCCCGAATTCCGCCGTTTTGCGCAGAAACAGGCGCATTGGCTCGATGATTACGCGCTCTTCAAGGCGCTCAAGGAACAGCGCGCCGGGGCGGCATGGACCGAATGGCCCGAGGAGCACCGGGACCGCGACGGCGCCGCGCTGCAGAAGGCCCGCGACCAGTTCGCCGACCGGATCCGCCGCGAACAATTCCTCCAGTTTCTCTTCAGCAAGCAATGGCAGGCGCTCAAGCGCTACTGCAACGACCGGCGCGTCCAGATCATCGGCGACGTGCCCATCTACGTGCAGCACGACAGCGCCGACGTCTGGGCGCACCGGGAGGGCTTCAAACTCGATCCGCGCGGCCGCCCGGCGGCGCTGGCCGGCGTGCCGCCCGACTATTTCAGCGCCACCGGCCAACTGTGGGGCAACCCGGTCTACCGCTGGGACGCGCTCAAGGCCACCCATTACCGCTGGTGGATTCAGCGGGTCGCCCATAATCTGGCCTGGTTCGACCTGATCCGGCTCGACCATTTCCGGGGCTTCGCCGCCTTTTGGGAGGTGCCCGCCGGCGAGCAGACCGCCGTCAACGGCCGGTGGGTGGAAGGGCCCGGGGAGGATTTCTTCAAAACGCTCTTCCGCCGGTTCCATTCGCTGCCCGTGATCGCCGAAGATTTGGGCGTGATCACGCCCGACGTCCGGGAGTTGATGCGAAAATACGACCTGCCGGGCATGAAGCTGCTGATCTTCGCCTTCGGCGACGATCTGCCGACTCATCCCTATGCGCCCCACAACTTCACCCGCAACTGCGTCGTCTACACGGGCACGCACGACAACAACACCATCCGCGGATGGTGGCAAAAAGAGATGCAGCCGGAGGAGCTGCGCCGCCTCTGCGCCTATCTGGGCCGCGATGTGACCGAAGCCTCCATCCACTGGGAGATGATCCGGCTGGCCTTCATGTCGGTGGCCGACCTGGCCGTCATCCCGATGCAGGACCTGCTCGGCCTGGGGGAGGAGGCCCGGATGAACCGCCCGTCGATCGCCAACGGCAATTGGGAATGGCGGCTGGCGCCGCGGCAGCTCACGCCGGCGTTGACCGCCAAGCTTTTGCAGATCACCCAGCTCTACGGCCGGGGATAGATATTGACACGCCACGCCGCTTCCCGGTACAGTGGCAAAACCGCCGCCAGCAACGGGGGCGGAGACGGGCCGCGGCCGCCGTACGGCCGACATCGGGAGGGAGCATCCATGGCACGCTTGTTCACGCTGACCGCAGTCGTTCTCATGACCGCCGCATTGGCCGCCTGTTACAACAAGCCGGCCCAGGAATCGAAGGCGCCGCAGGAAACACCCGCGACGCAAGAAGCGCCGGCCCCGCAAGAAGCGCCGCAAGAAACGCCGGCGCCTCAGGGAGAAACGCCGGCCGGAGGATAACCCGGCGCGTTCCTGGCCAGAGGCCGGTCATCCCATCACGGGCGTGAGTCGTCCTGGGGTGAGCGACCCATGATCCCGGCGATGGTGTTGGCCGGCGTCCTGTGGCTGCCGAGCGCGGCCGCCGACCGGCCGGCCGCAACGGTCATCGAAGAAGCCTATGCGCGCAACCGCGACGGCATGATCGCCATGTCGAAAGCGCGGTTCGACGAGGCGATCGAGCACTTTCAGCAAGCGGCGGACTTGGTGCCCGATTACGGGATCACACGGCGCGGCCTGCTGTATACGCCGAACTTCATGACCGGGTGGGCGTATGAAAAGCTGGGGCGGTCCGAGGAAGCCTGCCGGTATTTCCGGCGGTTCCTCGAGACGGCGCCCGTCCAGCGGCTGGAAGCGGACAAGGCGGACCATGCCACTGAGTTCATGCAGCGCCATTGCCCGTCCATGCCGCGCCCGATTCCGGAAGAAGAGTACGGCCTCTAACCGCATCATCGGAGCGTCATCATGTATCCCGCGTATTCATCGTTCGAGATTCTGGTCTCCTTGCTGTTCGGCGCGATCATCGGCCAATTCGGCTACGGCGCCGGGGTGCTGTTGATCGCGGCCGCCGCCGTCCTGTGGGGCGGCGACGCGCTGCAGGTCTGGATCAACACGGGCGGCGCCGTCTTTTTGGTGCGCACCTTCGTGATGACCGGCCTGGTGGCCATCGCCACCCACGTGGGCATTGCGTTGTACCGCAAGCACGGCAAATCGGAACAGTCCCGCAACTAACGAGGGAGGATCCCCATGCGCAGGATGATCGCCATCACGATGACGCTGGCCCTGGTCGCCGCCACCTTTTCGGCATGCGCCTCCGAAGGCTCGACTCCTTCGGAGGTGTTCGAGCTGTTGAAACAATCGCCGAACAAAAACAACCGGCACTCGAACCACCGGTAATTTCTTCGGCGCACCCAGGCACCGGGGCTTGGGGTACCTGCCGGCAGGCTGAGCCACACGCCCATCAGCATACATGACGAAAAACCAACTTGTCGGCCTGGTGCTGATCGTCATGGGCTTGATCGACCTGATCGCCGTGCCGAGAATCATGGATAACGTCTGGCAAAAAACCAAACGGCCGCCGCCCTGGGCCGAAGGCCTGAACATGATCATCAGGATCATCGGCGTCATTTTCGTCTTCTTCGGCTTCTCCTACTACTTTTTCGGGCAACTGGAGTGACCATGGTTCCCTCCGCCGACCGCGGCGCCAAGCTTCCCGCCAAAGAAGACGAGCGCACCCCGATCTCCCAGCGGTTGATGATCGCGCGGGTGGTGGGCAAGAGCTGCCTCGGCCTCGGTTTTATCGTCGCGATCCTCGGCGTCACCAATGGGCTGCCGGCCGTGACGCGCAGCGGCCTGGCGCTGCTGCTGATCGGGATCGCGGCCACGGTGGTCAGCTTCGTGCACGCGTTTAACCGCCGCCGGCTGCGCCGCCGCCGATAAAAGAGGAAGCGACGATCGCGCTGCTTTCACCGCAACCCGACAAGGAGCCTCGACATGGCTGAACCCCGCATCGCGCAACGCGCCCCCTATGTGCTGGACATCGCCCCCGGGACCTATTATTGGTGCCGTTGCGGCCGATCCGCCACGCAACCATTTTGCGACGGCTCGCACGCCGGCACCGAATTCACTCCGCTCGAAGTCACCATTACCGAAAGACGGCGGGCCGCCTTCTGCGGCTGCAAACGCTCGCAAAATCAACCATTTTGTGACGGGACCCACTCCAGACTGCCCCGTTAAATCTCCCCATGCGCCGGCGGGGATCCTCTTGATTCAGACGCCGGCGCTACGTTAAGATACGGGCCGCTTAGGAGGTAAACGTCATGCGCTTCAAACCCCTGCAGGATTGGGCCCTGATTCGTCCTTCGGACGCCACCGAGCGCAGCGCCGGCGGCATCATCATTCCGGACACCGCCAAGGAAAAACCGCAGGAGGGCGTCATTCTTGCCATCGGCGAGGGCCGGTACAAGGAGCCGGAGAACGGCAAGGGCAAGGACAAGAGCAAGGAGAAAACCTTCGTTAAAACGACTTTGAAGCCGGGCGACCGGATCGTCTACGAGAAATATTCCGGGCGCAAGGTCGAGCTGGAGGGCGAAGAATTGGTGCTGGTGCGGGAATCGGACATTCTGGGACAACTGGGCTGACGGCGATGTTGCGGCTTCGCC
>JBFMAJ010000127.1:0-6016 GCA_040755775.1 Nitrospirota bacterium | reverse complement strand
TTTTTCTGATTGACGGCATCAAGGTGCTGCCCACCTACCACCCGGCCTATTTGCTGAGGAATCCCAGCGAAAAACGTGTTGTCTGGGAAGACCTGCAAAAAATCATGGCCGTATTGAAGAAAACGAAGGACGTGTGATGCCGTTTGCGATGGGGGGCGTTGGGGGGAGAGGAGCATCTCCCCCCCATTTGAGCGAGTATCGAACTATGATGCGAGCGGATCGATGAAATCCCTCTGGGCTCCCTGGCGGCTGCCCTATCTGAAGGGGAAAAAACCGGATCATTGCATTTTTTGCGTCGGCGACGGCCCACGCAACGGCCGGCCGCCGGCCCTCAGGTCCAATGACCGCCGCCGGTACATTCTCCATCGCAACCGGCTGACGTTCGTCATCATGAATGCGTTTCCCTACTCCAACGGTCATCTGATGGTCGCTCCCTACCGGCACGTCGCCAATCTGGGCGGCCTGACGTTCGAGGAGATGGGCGAGCTGCTGGCCTCCACTCAGCTGGCGATCTCCGTGCTGGGATCCGTCTACCATCCCGACGGCTTCAACGTCGGCATCAATCTAGGCAAGGCGGCCGGCGCGGGCATCGAGGCGCACCTGCACGTGCACATCGTGCCCCGATGGAACGGCGACACGAACTTCATGAGCACCGTGGCCGACACGCGGGTGATTCCTGAGAGCCTCGATCACGCGTACAAACAACTGCTGCCCGCTTTCATAAAATTCGGGGGGAGAGGCCGCATCTCCCCCCGCTCCCCCCATGGCCGTACGAGGAGCAAACGCACGTGAGTCAGTCCCATCCGCCGATGGCTGACGAGCTGTCGCCGTTGATGCAGCAGTACCATCAACTGAAGCAGCGCTATCCGGGCGCCATCCTGTTTTTCCGCGTCGGCGATTTTTACGAGATGTTCGATGACGACGCCGTCAAGGGCGCGCAACTGCTGAACATCGCCCTGACCAGCCGGGACAAGCACAAGGCCAACCCCACGCCGCTGTGCGGGGTGCCGGCTGTCGCCGCCACCGGTTACATCGCCAAACTGATCCGGGCCGGCCAGCCGGTCGCCATCTGCGAGCAGGTCGAGCCGCATCCCGGCCAAACCGGCCTTATGGCCCGCGAGGTCGTCCGGGTGATTACCCCCGGCACCATTCTGGAACCGGAGCTGCTCGATCCGAAGCAGTCGACCTATGTGGCCGCGCTCGCCCAGACCGGCCAATCGATCGGCCCAATAACTGGAATAGCCTGGGCCGATCTTTCCACCGGCCAGGGATGGCTCTCGACGACGCAGAGCGGCCGGCCGCAGGAAGCCGTCGCCGAGCTTCTGCGGCGCTGGAGCGCAAAGGAAATCGCGCTGCCGCAGCACCTGATCCAGCAATCGTCCTGGCAGCAGGCGCTGATGGAATTTCGCATTGTCGGCCGGCCACCGGCCGAATTCGATCCTGAAAACGGCCGGCGCCAGTTGCTGCGCCATTTTCGGGTGGAATCGCTCGCCGCCTGGGGCGGGGCCGATGAGCCGGCGGCCCTGGGCGCGCTGGGGGCCCTGCTGCACTATCTGGAAGAAACTCAGAAGCAGGCGCTCCCGCACCTGCGCGCGTTCCGATTCCACCGGCCCGAGCATTACATGGCGATCGATCCGGCAACCCAACAGCATCTGGAGCTGACGGAACGCTCATCGCCCGCCGGCCACAGCCGCAAAGAGTCGTCCGCGACCGGCTCGCTGCTGCATGCGATCGACCGCACCGCCACCGCCATGGGCGGCCGGCTGCTGCGGGAGTGGCTGCTCCATCCCCTGCTCGATCCGGCCCAGATCAATGAACGCCTCGACCGCGTCGAAGCGTTTTGCGCCGACGAAGAACGGCGCTCATCAGTGAGATCAGCGCTTGAACCGATTGGCGACCTCGAGCGGATCATCGGCCGGATCAGCCTGAACGCAGCCACAGCGCGCGATCTCATTCAATTGAAGCACTCCATCGATCAAATTCCGGTTATTTGGAAATCGCTCAGTGAGGGAGAGTCTCTCCTCATTGAGCTAGTGGCTGGCTGGGATGAGCTGGCCGATCTGGCCCAATGGATCGACGCCGCGCTGGTGGAAGCGCCGCCGCTGGCGTTGAAGGAAGGCGGACTGATCAAGCCGGGCTATCACGCCGAGCTGGACGAGCTGCGCGAGATCGGCCGCGACGGCAAGCAGTGGATCGCCCGGATGGAGGGCGAGGAACGGCAGAAGACCTCCATCGAGTCGCTGAAAATCCGCTACAATCAGCTCTTCGGCTACTTCATCGAGGTGACCAAACCGAACCTGCCGAAGGTGCCGCCCCATTACCACCGCAAGCAGACGATGGTGAACGCCGAGCGCTTCATCACGCCGGAGCTGAAAGCGCTGGAGGCTAAGGTACTGGGCGCCGAAGAGCGCAGTTGCCGGCTCGAGTACGAACTCTATGAAGATTTGCGCGCCAAAGTGGCGGCGCAGGCTCCCCGCGTGCAGGCGATGGCCGAGCGGATCGCGCGGATCGACGTGCTGGCCGCGCTGGCCGAATCGGCCGCGCTGGGGCGCTATCAGCGGCCGGTGGTCTCTGACTCGCTGACGATCAGAATTACCGGCGGCCGCCATCCGGTGGTGGAGCAGGCGCTGGGGCCCAACCGCTTTGTGCCCAACGATCTGCTCTTAAATGATACCGATCAACGGCTGATCGTCATCACCGGTCCCAACATGGCGGGCAAATCGACCTATCTGCGCCAGGCGGCCCACATCGTAATTATGGCCCAGATGGGCGGCTTCGTGCCGGCGCAATCGGCCGAGATCGGCGTCGTCGACGGCATCTTTACCCGAATCGGCGCCACGGATGATCTGGTCGGCGGCCGAAGTACGTTTATGGTGGAAATGGACGAGACGGCGACGATTTTGCACCGCGCCACGCCCAGAAGCCTGGTGCTGCTGGATGAGGTGGGCCGGGGCACCAGCACCTACGACGGCGTGAGCATCGCCTGGGCCGTGGCCGAGCACCTGCACCGCGCCATCGGCGCCCGCACGCTCTTCGCCACGCACTATCATGAATTGACCGAGCTGAGCCGGCAGCATGAGGGCATCAAGGCGTTTCATGTTTCCGTGCGGGAATGGAATGACGAAATTATCTTTCTGCGCACGATCGTCGAGGGGATCAGCGACCGCAGCTACGGCATCCAAGTCGCGCGGTTAGCCGGCCTGCCCGACAGCGTCATCGCCACGGCCAAGCAGGTGCTGGCACGGCTGGAATCCCAGGCCCCGCCCGTCTCGCCGAGCGGAGACACAGTGCCCAACCCCCAGCAACCCGATCTCTTTGAGGACTCCCCGCTCAAGCAACTCGCCGAAGAACTCGCCGCCCTCGATCCCAACAACATGACCCCGATGCAGGCGCTGGAAAAGTTAATCAACTTGGTGACGTTGTGTAGAGTACTCATTACTCAGCCTGGGAGATGAACCAGGCTAGGAATATCCTAATGCAGGAATGTCTTTTCCTACTGAAAGCCATATTCAGCTTGTCTTATATCTTTATAATTCTTGGTTCAATCGGGATGATGGTGTTTGCTACAAAGTTTTCATTCTCTACAAACAGAGTCGATCAAGAGACCTCGCCGGAGAGAGTGCTTGGCCTCAATGGCTATCAATTCTGGCGAGCCTCGTGGTTGTTAATAATCATCGGGACTGCCATGCAATGGGTTAATTTTTTGATTTACTAGGTTAAAACAGCCTTACGCATGAATTCAAAGCATAGGAGGAATCGATGTTTAAATACCTCTCTCTTGCTCTGCTCCTAATTTTTGCCACCCCATATTGTTTTGCTCAAGACGCCAAACTCTGGATAGATGGGGTTAATGTGAAGCTTGGGATGCCAAGGGATCAGGTTGAAAAACTCTTTTCAGTCAATCACGTATTAAAGCAAGCTGGTAACTCTGAGAGCTGGGTCATCGCAAAGAAAGGATCAGAAATTAATGCAAATAACGTAATCGGCATGGTCACATTCAAAGATGGCAAACTCGAGGGGGCATCACAAAATTGGGGGCGATTTATCAGCAAGGACGCTATGGACCTGAGCAAAAACCTGCTTGCTGTGTTGAATAGCATTCAGGAATCAGGCGAGAATATTGTACCTGTGAAGACAAATACAAATCGGAGTCCAGAAATCACAGAAAATTCAATAGAGCTAACCTACAAGTCGAAAAAAGTTACTGTTTTCATTGGAGAAGGACGGAACATAGAAGGAACCGTTGTTATACAAGAAAATCTAATTCGTTAAACTTGGTAACTCTGTAAATATTGGATCAAGGAGGCAAAGCAAAATCGATAATTATGACATCATCGCAGAATCAGCTGCGATCTATTTGGACACAAGTGCTCTCCTGAGGATAAGCAAAGAAGACAATATAGAAAGTCACTTCACCCGAACGTTGGTTTACTTTAGTACGATACCAATTTTTAGTTCGTTTGTTGGCATAGGTGAATTCTTCAATATTCTAGGCAGAAAACGCACACAGGAGCAAATTGGCATAAGTGGTTATCTCCTTCGTTGTCGTTCACTGCTAATTGATTTCGAGATGGGGAATATCCGAAGATTCGAACCCACTGACAATAAGCGCAAATTCTTACAACTGGCACGAAGATTGTCGACTAAGTTTCAAAGCCTCGGGGGTGGAGATGTATGGCATCTAATGGCTGCCAGAGAGCTAACCGACCTCTTTCCAACAGCACTGTTGTTTGCGTTTGACAATAAGTTGGTATTGGCAGCCACTGATGATGGCCTTCGTGCTGTAGACGGAAGAGGGCTTGAATCAGAAATTCTCATTAAGAAGTTATCGTTAGCGGGCAAGATTAAATCAGCAGACGGATCAACTCAAAAGTAAAGAGGAACATTGCCCAATTACATGACAATACGAAAAATAAAACCCGTCCATCCCGGGAAAATCTTGCTTGAAGAATTTTTGAAGCCAATGGGCATCAGCCAGTACCGCCTGGCCAAGGATATCAGCGTGCCAGCTCGCCGGATCAACGAAATCGTGCAGGGGAAGCGGGCCATTACGGCGGACACCGCCCTGCGCCTCGGCCGCTATTTCAAAACGTCTCCCGAGTTCTGGATCAATTTGCAAACACATTATGATCTGGAGATCGAAAGGGACCGGATGGCCGGCGCGCTGCTGCGCGACGTCCGAGTCCATGCTGCATAGCTGAAGTGAAAGGAGGCCTGTCATGATCGACTACGCAGCCATTAACTATACAGCCGTCCTTGTGGCGGCGATTGCCAGTTTTCTATTGGGTGCGATTTGGTTCTCCCCGCCGGTCTTCGGCCCGGCGTGGCTGAGGGCGCTGGGCAAGACAAAGGAGGAGGTCTGCGGCCGCCAGCGGTACGCGTTGGCCATCACGGCCGTGACCACCTGGATCACCGCCTACGTCCTCGCCGTCATCATGCTGGGGCTGAAGATCGCCAGCGCATGGGGCGGGGCGATCGCGGGCTTGAGCATCGGTGTCGGCATCGTGGCCACATCGATGCTCTCCGACTATCTTTTCTGCAACTTCAGAATTAAGCTCTTTTTCATCCAGGCCGGCCACCGGGTGATCTATCTTGTGATTATGGGCGCCATTCTCGGCGCCTGGCGCTAAATGCCGGCCGGCAGCACGTGCGCGTTCTGCGAAATCGTGCAGGGGCGCACCAAAAGCGCCGCCATTTTTGAAGATCCGATCTCGCTCGCCATCCTCGATCACCGCCCCCTGCTGCGCGGCCATTGTCTGCTGATGCCCAAGCGGCACATTGAGACCTTTCCCGATCTGCCGGCCGAACTAATCGGGCCGCTCTTTATTAACGCCCAGTTATTGTCGCGGGCGGTGGAGGCCGGCTTGCAGGCGGACGGCTCGTTTCTGGCGGTTAACACGCGGATCAGCCAGAGCGTGCCCCACCTGCACATTCACATCGTGCCGCGCTGGAAGAAGGACGGGCTCTTCTCAAAAGTGCTGATCTGGCGGCGCCAGCCCTACAAGGATCAGCAGGC
>JBFMAJ010000126.1:0-6173 GCA_040755775.1 Nitrospirota bacterium | reverse complement strand
GGGGCCCGCCACGATCGAGGCGCGGCTGAGGTCCTGTTTAATCGCCTCGTAATTGTACTCCACCTCGAGCGGACCGAAGCAGAATTCGCAGACGTGCAGCGGCTCGAGCGGGTAGCGTTTGCCGCATTCGCGGCAGATGAGCGCCTTCATCCTCATGAGGGCGGCGCGCCTCCGTTGGCCGGGAAGGGCGGCAGATCGCAGGGCGGCTGCTCGGCCATGGTCAATGTCGTCACGGTCGGATGCTCGCCGCAGATGGGGCACTTAGGGTTGCGCCCCACGGCCACTTCGCGAAAGAGGCCGGCCAGGGCGTCGTAGGTGAGCAGCCGGCCGGCCAGCGGCCGCGGCAGCCCCAAAATCAGCTTGAGCGCCTCGGTCGCCTGAATCGTGCCGATCACGCCGGCCAGCGCGCCGAGCACGCCCGCTTCCTGGCAGGTGGGAATCAGGCCCGCCGGCGGCGGTTCCTTGAAGATACAGCGGTAGCAGGCGCTCTTGCCCGGCAGGATGGTCATCACCTGCCCGACGAAGCGCAGGATGCCGCCGTGCACCAGCGGCCGGCCGGTGAAGATCGCCGCGTCGTTCGCGAGAAATTTGGTCGGAAAATTGTCCGTGCCGTCAATGACGACGTCGTACTGCTCGAACAGCGCCCGCGCGTTCTCGGCCGTCAGCCGTTCCCGGTAAGGCACCACGGTGACGTCGGGATTGAGGGCGGCGATCTTGGCCCGCGCCGAGTCGACTTTGGGCCGGCTGACGTCGGGCGTATGATGAATGATCTGCCGGTGCAGGTTGGACAGATCGACGACGTCGCCGTCGATGATGCCGATCGTGCCGACGCCGGCCGCGGCCAGATAGAAGGCGACCGGCGACCCAAGCCCGCCGGCGCCGATCACCAGCACGCGGGCGCCGAGCAATTTCTCCTGTCCCTTGCCGCCGACTTCGGGCAGGATGATGTGCCGGCTATATCGCTGCTCCTGCGTGTCGCTAAATTTCATGAACTGTTATATTAACATGCAATTCGAACGACTTGCCACTGGTGAACCGGCTCAGGAATGGAAATATTTCTCGATGCTGAAATAGCGGTCGCCCCGGTCGGGCAGCACGGTGACGACCGTGGCCTCGGGGCCCAGTTGTTGGGCCACCCGCGCGGCCGCCGCCACGTTGGCGCCCGATGAGATGCCGACCAGCAGCGCCTCTTCCCTCGCCAGCCGTTTGGCCATCTGGTAGGCTTCGTCGTCGGTGACTTTTTCGATCCAGTCGATGACCGCCCGATTGAGCACGGGGGGCACGAAGCCGGCGCCGATCCCCTGGATTTTGTGGGGGCCGGGCTTGCCCCCGGACAGCACGGGCGAGGCGGCCGGCTCGACGGCGACGACGGAGATGCGGGGGCTGTGGTTCTTCAACGTTTCGCCCACGCCGGTAATGGTGCCGCCCGTGCCGACGCCGGCCACGAAGGCGTCGATCCGGCCGTCGAGCGCCTTGAGAATTTCGGGCGCGGTGGTCTTCCGGTGCGTGGCGGGGTTGGCCGGGTTGGAAAACTGATCGGGCATGAAGCTGTCCGGCGCCTTGGCCGCTCTGGCCTTGGCCTCGTCGATGGCGCCGAGCATGCCCAAGTGCGCCGGCGTGAGCACGACGGTCGCCCCGTAGGATTCCAGCAGCAGCACCCGCTCGCGGCTCATGCTCTCCGGCATGACCAGCGTGAGGCGATAGCCGCGCACGGCGGCGATCAGGGCCAAGCCGATGCCGGTATTCCCGCTGCTGGGCTCAATAATCTGCCCGCCGGGCTTGAGCCGCCCCTCCCGCTCCGCCTCGTTGATCATATTGAGGCAGATCCGGTCTTTGACGCTCCCGCCCGGATTGCAAAACTCGGCTTTGGCCCAAATGGCGGCCCCCTGCGAACCGGGTGCGGCCCGGCGAATACGGATCAGGGGGGTGCGGCCGATCAGCTCGGTGACGTCGGTATGGCGGGGCGGCGTCAAGGCAGGCCGCTTTAATCCGCTCCGCCGCCCATGAAGTAAAGAAATTCAATTTTATCGCCGGGCTTCAATGGAGTGGAAGGGAAGGCGCTTCGATCGAGGATGTCGCCGTTATACTCGACCGACACCATGTTCGGTTCCACCTTCTTGAGCTGGAGGAGTTCGAGCACGCTGGCGGCGGCGGTGGTTTCTTCTTTCCCGTTGATGGTCAGGCTGATGGGCGGCATCTGGGGAACTGAAAATAGCAGACCGTCGAGGAGAGTGTCAAGGCGCGGATGGGGTCGGCTGAGCCTCTTTGAAAGTAGCTCCAACCAGTAGTGTCTATGCCACAACGATGGTGCCAAATCTGGTGGCGTCAGCGGCGGGAGGCCTGTGCCGATTCTTCCTGTATTCTCGGCTATTTGAAACGCCTTTTTTCTTGACAAGAAAAGGGGATGATGTATACTTGCCGCGTAGTGGGATAAAGTGGGATGAAATGGGGTGCGTGTGTTTATCGGATCCTTTTATCATACCGTCGATGCGAAAGGGCGCGTGAGCATTCCCGTCCGGTTCCGCCAGGTGCTGGCGGACCGCTACGAGGAGACGCTCATCGTCACGACGGATCTCGATCAATGCCTGGTCGGCTATCCGCTCGACGAGTGGCGTCTGATCGAGGAGAAAACCAAAACGTTGCCCAGCATGCAGAAGGAGGTCAAGGATTTTTTGCGCTTCTTTTACTCCAGCGCGGTGGAATGCCCGCTGGACCGGCAGGGGCGCATTCTTCTGCCCGCGCATTTGCGCCAGTATGCCAAGCTGAATCGCGACGTGGTGCTGATCGGCATGATGAGCAAAATCGAGGTGTGGGGCGAACGGCAGTGGAAGGAAAAGGAGGGACAGGTGAGTCAAAACGTGGAACGGATCGGCTCCGCGCTCGCGGGCCTGGGGTTATAGCGGACGGACAAGAGAGTTCGAGGGTAACTGCTGGCCAATTGGAAGACCAAGGGGGCGCGGGGCGTGGGGGCAACGGAGGACCGTTCTCTGCTCGTTCCGCACGGGCCCCCACAGTTCAATGATTGCTCATCGACCCGTCATGGTTACGGAGATTCTTTCCGTGCTGCGCCCGGCCCCGACGGGCGTCTACATCGACGCGACCATCGGAGAGGGAGGGCACGCGGAAGCGATATTGGACGCGTCGGCCCCGTCCGGCGTGGTGATCGGCTTGGATCGGGATCCGGAGATCCTCGCGTTGGCGCGGGAGCTGCTGGCGCCGTTCGGCCCGCGCCTTCGTTTGCACGCCGGCGACTATCGCGAACTGCTGAGCGCATGGCCGGAGCGGGGCATCGACCGGGTGGACGGCGTGCTGATCGACCTCGGGCTGTCGTCCTATCATCTCGAGCAGCCGGAGCGGGGCTTCAGCTTCCGATCCGAGGGGCCGTTGGACATGCGGTTTGACCGGTCGCGCGGGCAGACGGCGGCCGAGTTGATTTCCCGGCTGCCCGAGACGGCGTTGACGCAACTGCTGCAAGAGCAAGGCGAAGAGCGATGGGCCCGGCGGATCGCGCGGGCGATCGTGACGCAACGGCGGCTTGGCCCGATCGCCACGACGCGGCAATTGGCCGGGCTGATCGAGCGGGCCGTGCCGCCCCCCGCCCGGCGCGGCCGGATTCACCCGGCGACGCGGACCTTTCAGGCGTTGCGCATTGCGGTCAATCATGAGCTGGACGGATTGGATGACGCCCTTGAGCAGGCGCTGCAGCGGCTGGCGCCGGGCGGCACGCTCTGCGTGCTGGCCTATCATTCCCTTGAAGATCGCGTGATCAAGCAACGGTTCCGCGCCTGGGCGGCGGAGGGACGGGCGCAGTTGGTGACGAAACGGCCGCTGCGCCCGAGCCCGGAGGAGGCGGCCGAGAATCCCCGTGCGCGCAGCGCCAAACTGCGGGCCGTCCGGCAGTCCGGCACGAATCGTCCGGGTACGCTATCATGAGGGGCGGAGCGGTTCGGATTTCCCGGCGCCCGGCCGGCCGGGCCGATCACGGGTGGCGTCGCCGGTCCATGTGGATCGGCGCCGGATTGGCCGCGGCGATGCTGGCGGCCGTGTGGGAACGGAGTGAAGTCGTGTCGTTGGGGTATGAAGTCGGGGAGCTTCGCAAGCTCCGCGACCTGGAGTTGCAGCGCCACCGGGCGCTGATTCTGGAGAGCGCCTCGCTGTCCTCATTGGAGCGGGTGGATCGGCTGGCCGCCGACACGCTCGGCATGGGGGCCGCCAAGCCCGGCCAAATCCAACTGGTGCCCGAACGGCCCGGCGTCGAGCCGGCCTCCATGCTGGCCGCCCTCACCGGCGGCGCGCAGGTGGCGGAGGCGTCGTTCAAGGAGCGTCCATGAAACGGCGGGCGCAATGGCGGTGCAACGAGGAGTGGGTGACCCGTCAGTTTTTCCGGCGTTTGCTCGGCGTGGCGGTGATCCTGAGCGGCATGGCCCTCGTCGTCGGATGGCGGTTGGTCGACTTGCAGATCGTTCAAGCCGCCGCGCTGGCGAAGCGGGCCGAGCGGCAGCAGGAACGGATGATCCCCATCGAGGCCGAGCGCGGCGCCATCTACGACCGGCAGGGGCGGGTGGTCGCCATGAGCAGCGAATTGCCCTCGCTGTTCGCCGTGCCGTCGGCCATCGATCATCCCGCCGCCCTGGGCGCCGAGCTGGCGGCCATTCTTGAGCGTCCCCGGCAGGAGCTGGTGCGCCGGTTGTCGGCGGACCGTCCCTTCGTCTGGCTGGACCGGCAGGTCGCCCCCGCGCGGGCGCAAGCCGTGCTGGCGCTGGGCAGCGAGGGCATCGGAGTGGTCGTTGAGAACCGGCGCTTCTACCCGAAGCGGGCGTTGATGGGCCACCTGATCGGCTTCGCCGGATTGGATCATCAAGGGTTGGAAGGCCTCGAACTCAGCTATGACCACCTGTTGCGGGGCGAGCGGGGCTGGCTGCTGGTGGAACGGGATGCGGCCGGCCGGGCGGTCTTTCCCAAAAGCGCCCGATCGGCGCAGCCGGCCAAAGGCCGGGACCTGCGGCTGACCGTCGACGAAGTCATTCAATATTCCATGGAGCAGGCGCTGGACGCCGCGCTGCGCCAGACGGAAGCGGCGTCGGCGATCGCCGTCATGATGGAACCGCGGAGCGGCGCGATTCTGGGCATGGCGGTCCGGCCCGAATTCAATCCCAATCAGGCGGCCGCGACGTCGGCGGAACGGTGGCGCAACCGGGCGATCACCGATCTGTATGAGCCGGGCTCGACGATCAAACCGTTGATTCTGGCCGGCGCGCTCGAAGACCGGAAGATCCGGCTGGACGAGCTGATCGATTGCGAGCAGGGCAGCATGCTCGTGGCGAACCGCCGCTTGCGCGATCATCTCCCCCACGGGTTGCTGACGCCGCCGCAGATCATTCAAGTTTCGAGCAACGTGGGGGCGGCCAAAATCGGCATGCAATTGGGCGCGCCCCGCTTGCGCCATTGGCTGACCGAGTTCGGCCTCGACCGGCCGACCGGAATCGATTTGAAGGGCGAGGCGGGCGGCCTGCTTCGCCCCGTGGCGCAGTGGTCCGGCCGGTCGCTCGCGTCCCACGCCATCGGACAGGAGCTGGCGATCACGCCGATGCAGTTGGTCGCGGCCTACGCGGCCCTCGCCAACGGCGGCCTGCTGGTCACGCCCCATCTGGTGGACGCGGCGGTGCTGCCGGACGGAACCCGCCAGGCGATCGAACGGCCGGCGGCGCGCCGGGTGATCTCCCGCCGGACGGCCGACCGGCTCCGAGACATCCTCGTCTCCGTGACGGCGCCGGAGGGGACCGCCCCGAAGGCCGCCATCCCCGGCTTTCGCGTGGCCGGCAAGACCGGCACGGCCCAGAAAATCGATCCCGAGACGCGGCGGTATGATCCGCGCGAGGTGATCAGCTCCTTTATCGGTTTTGTGCCGGCCGAGTCGCCGCAATTCGTGCTGCTGGTCATTATCGACGGCCCCCAAGGGGCCGGCTGGGGCGGCGTGGTGGCGGCGCCGGTGTTTCGCCAAATTGCCGAAGAAACGCTGCACTATCTGGGCGTGATGCCCCAGGCGCCCATGGTGGCGCAGGCGGCTTACGTGACCCCTCACGATGTTCGGGGTACAGAGTGAATCTGCGCGAGGTCGCCGAACTGCTCGACCGGCCCGAGGTGCGCGGCTCAATGGCGGCCGATGTGGCCGC
>JBFMAJ010000125.1:0-6181 GCA_040755775.1 Nitrospirota bacterium | reverse complement strand
AAACGTGAAGAATCGCTACGATGGGAAAATTTTTCAGCGCTCCTCACGGTTCGCTGTCGCGGCCAACGACGCGTTGAATACACGTCGAATCAGACACCGTAGTAGATCGGTTCTCGCTGGAGAGTAAAATGATGCCCTCAGGGAAACAAATTTCATCTTATTGATAAATAAGAACTATTTTTTCAAATGGATAAAAAATTGTCCATAGGGGACAAAAAATCGTCCACCGGGATGCTCATTCAAAGGTAGGCTTTGATTCCCGTAAAAAACGCTTGGCCGGGCGCCGGAAAACCGGGCACCTCCTGATACTCTGCATTCAACAGATTGGCGCCTTTGACAAACCACACCAAACGGCGAAGCGGCGGCGGCCGCTTGACCAACTCGTAACTGATGATCGCGTCCACGCGGATGAAACCGGGGCTTCTTCCCCCTTCGATCGATCCATCGGGAGACTGAAAATCGACGGGTAATTTTTGCGCCGAAATGTAATTCAGATCGATATGGATCGTTAGATTCGCCGCCGGAGAATGGGAAACGCCCAGATTCAGCCGATGGCGATGGCTGAAGGCCAATGCTTCCCCTCCTTCCGCCCGCGTATCCAGCCAGGTATGGTTCACCGTCAGCCGCGTATTGGCAAGCGGCTGCGCCGTGAGCTCAGTCTCAACGCCCCGCGACCGGGCATGGGCGAGATTTTTTGCCGGCGGCGGGGACCGGACAATGAGGTCGTCAAAATCGATCTGAAACCCGGTCACCTCAATAATGAGGCGTTCCTTTACGAACGGTTGGCGCAATCCAATTTCCCAGCTCATGCTCGTTTCCGGATCCAGACCCGGATTCCCGAAGATGCCGGGAACAAAATCGAGTTCTTGGATCGTGGGCGCGCGAAAGCCTGTGCCCCAACTGGCCTTCACAGTGGTGCGGCTGTCCAGAAACTCATAGCTACCAGAAATTTTTGGACTCGCCGTTGAGCCGAAGCGCGTATCGCCATCCGCCCGAGCGCCCACTTGAAGCCGTAACGACTCGATCGTGAAGAGTTGTTGAACATAGAGCGCTCGAGTGCGGCGGCGCCCATTGATAGGAAAGGGCGCGCCGTTAAAATTCACATTGCTCCGCACATCGATCCATCCGTGTTCGATGCCGATCGTAAAAGTCTGATGCTCCGCCCACGTGATATTCTGCTGAAGACCAACGGCCCATTGGCGCTCGCGCGTTTCCTCAAAATAAGAAAAGGAAACAGGAGCCATCGTAGTTGGATTGTCCCAATCGAGGTCGGATTGCACCGTCGAAGCCGTGAGCGCCAACTCCCACCATGAGCGAAGCGCAAGGTGATATTCGATGATTGAGGAGGTGAATTGACGCGCGAGGCGATTATTGTCGTCCCAAACGACTTGAACGGGATTAAGAAACTCCAACGGGGTCACCGCCAGTTGCTTCTCACTGTACTGGTAACGTGGCGTAAGCAAGACATAGCTGCTGGACGTCAGATCGACCCGCGCCTGTCCCGAGATCGTGGTGGCGCCGAACCGGTCGTTGTCGAATTGCCCGTTGGAATCGGTGCGGGACAGATTCAGCCGATAATGGCCCCAGCCCCGCTTGCCCGAAAGCTCGAGGCCCTCCCGGCTGGTGTCAAACGTGCCACCCCCGGCGGATACGAGCAGCTCAAATGGGCGCTGGGGCGGCAGCATGCGCAGATTGACCACGCCGCCCATCGCGTCGGTGCCGTACAGTGCGGAAAAGGAGCCGCGCACGGCCTCCGCCTGATCGATGCCATCGATCAGTAATCCGCCCAGATCGGCTGACCCTCGAAAGGGAGAATTGATGCGCACGCCATCCATCAACACCAGCGTTTGAAAACGCTCAGCCCCGCGAATTTGAATCGTGATCGACTCGCCGAGCGTTCCCGTCTCCCTGATGTCCAGCCCGGGCATGTCCCGCAGCACCTCGGACGCCGCCGCGGGCTGTTGCTCCTCAATGGCCGGCTCAATGAGCACCGAAATCGAGCCGGCGACTTCGTCCGCCTGCTGCTCCAGCCGGGCCGGGGTGGTCGTCGTAATCTCGACGAAAGCGCTCGGCGGATCGGCCGGCTCGCCGGCGTCGGGCGGAGGCGCGGCCAGTGCGGCAACGCCCTGAATCAGCCACAGGACCGCCGCCAACCGGGCAGAGAAGCCGCGCATTAGGAATCGGATTTTCTGGGTCGCTTCTTCAGGCGGGTGCGAGCTTGCTTTCGCTCGGCGATCAATTCATGCAGGTGGAGCTTTTTGAATTTGGATTTCAGCGTGCTGACGGGAATGCCCAGCAGTTCGGCGGTCTCCTTGCGGTTCCAACGGGTTTTTTCCAGCGCCCGCAGGACAAAATTCCGCTCGAACGCCTCGCACGCCTTGTTCAGCAGCGCCTCGGTGGCGTGGCGATGCACCGGTTCGGACAAGTAATATTCCACCGGAATGGCTTCCTGGCCGATCGTGTCGCCGTCGGCCATGGCGATGATCCGCTCGATCAGGTTCTCCAGTTCCCGGATATTGCCCGGCCAATGATAGGCGGCGAGGGTTTTGAGCGCCGACTCGGTGATCTTCACCACGTGCTTCTGGAACCGCTTATTGTACCGGTTCATGAACAGCCGCACCAGCTCGGGGATGTCGATCAAGCGCTCCCGCAGCGGCGGCAGCGCGATCGGCAGCACGTTGATGCGGTAGAACAGATCTTCCCTAAATTGCTCGCGTTTGACGGCGTCCTGCAAATTGACGTTCGTCGCGGCAATCAGCCGGACCGTCACGTGGATCGTTTTGGTTCCGCCGACCCGCTCGATTTCTCCGTCCTGGATCGCCCGCAGCAGTTTGCCTTGTATCTCATAGCGCAGGCTGCCGATTTCATCCAAAAACAATGTGCCCCCGTCGGCCAGCTCGAATTTGCCGTAGTGGCGCTGATAGGCGCCCGTGAAGGCGCCCCGTTCATGCCCGAAGAGCGTGCTTTCGATGAGGCTTTCGGGGACGGCCGACAGATCGAGCGTGACAAACGGACGGTCGGCCAGCCCGCTGGCTTTATGGATATAGCGCGCCAGCAATTGTTTGCCGGTCCCGCTTTCACCCTGGATCAGCACCGTCGCCGGCAGCTTGGCCACCTTGTCGATCATGTCGAAAATGGCCCGCATGCGCTTGCTCTTTCCGATGATGAATTCGGCCTCGGTCAGTTGCTCCATCTCCGAGCGCAGGTAGCGGATTTCCCGGTCGCCCCGCTGCTTGGCCAGAATCTTCTCGATCAGCGTCAAGACCTCGTCATAGTCGAATTCCTTGACCAGGTAGTGATAGGCGCCGAGCTTCATCGCGCGGACGGCGGTCTCCACCTCCCGGACCGCCGTAATGACCACGACCTCGACGCCCTCGTAGCGCTCCTTGATGACCTTCAGGACGTCCAGCCCGTGCATGTCGGGCAGCAGGCAATCGAGCAGGACGATATCGACTTCCCGCTCGGCGATCATGCGCAGCGCCGCGCCGCCGTCGCCGACCTTGATCGTCTCGCACCGATCCATCAGGATGGACTCGAGCGTCTCCCGCATGCCCTCATCGTCATCGACGATGAGCACCGCCGGGCGGCGTTCCTTCAACTCGGGCATGGGGTCCATGTCAGGCAACCGGTTGGAAATAGTGGCAAGTTTCCCCCGCGCTGTCAAGCACTAATCTTCCTCCACTCGACGGCGCTCCGCCTTTTTGGCCGCGTGCAGGCGCTTCACGCGAAGACGGGTTTCCGTGAACGCGGCCGGCGCGGCGGTGGGAATCCGCGCGGCTCGTGGCGTTCGAAGCGCGCGGAGCTTTTGACGCAGGCGCTCGAAGGCGATCGCCCGGTTCCGGCGCTGCGACCGCTCCTCGGCGGCGACGACGGTCAATCCGGTCGGCAGGTGACGGAGGCGGACGGCCGTTTCGGTTTTATTGCGGTGCTGGCCGCCCGGGCCCCCGCTACGGAAAAAGGTGACGCGGGTTTCCGCGGCCAGCGGATCATCCTTGCCGCCCGCTCCCGTACGAGGACGACGCCGTCCGGGCATCAGCCGCGGTATTTAAAATAGTAGGCGATCATGCCGATGATGAACACGGCCGGGATCACGATCGCCATGAAGACCCGGATCCAGTGATTGATCCGCTCGAGACGGCTGGGCTGTTCGCTCATGTATCGTAATTGGTGGCGGCGGAGGGACTCGACCATGCATCAGCGCCGCAGGCGCCGATGGAAGAATCTGCCGAAGGCCACCTCTCCATGGCGAGTCCCTGTGGTCGAGAACAGCTCGTATAGTAGTTGGTGGCGGCGGAGGGACTCGAACCCCCGGCCCGGTGATTATGATTCACCTGCTCTACCAACTGAGCTACGCCGCCTTTACGCCGAATGCAATGAGGCGTCATATCCGATTTCAGTACCACTTTGCGCCGAGCGAAGCGAGGCGTGACGATGTGATCTGTTCGCCGAACACCCTGGAGACGGGAGGCTGAACCGGCCGGCCAACAACTACTCGCGGCTTTTCTCGTCTTCTTCCTGCTTGGTTTTGCAGTTGATGCACAGCGTGGTGACCGGACGCGCTTTCAAGCGCTTGTAGCCGATCTGCTCGCCGCATTCCTCGCAGACGCCGAACGTCCCCGCGCGGATGCGATCGATCGCTTCATCGATCTTTTTCAGCAACCGCTGCTCCCGCTCCCGCAGCCGGAGCGTGAAGTTCTGATCCGCCACGGCCGTCGCCTGGTCGCCCACGTCGGCAAGATTCTCCGATTCCTGGGCCAGGCCGCCGCCCAGGATGATGCCCGCCTCGGCCAGCAGCTCGTTGCGCTGCCGCTGCAGATCTTTGAGAAACTCCTGGGGATCGATTGCCTTGGCGTTCTCGACCTGATTGGTCTTTTTCGTGTTTTTCGGCGCCATCATCGCTCTCGATAATGCCGGCCACTATATCAAAGTTTTCCGCCGCGAGTCAATCAGCCGCGATGGCCGTCGGCGGCTTCGGGGCGG
This sequence comes from Nitrospirota bacterium, assembly GCA_040755775.1. Classification (GTDB taxonomy): domain Bacteria; phylum Nitrospirota; class Nitrospiria; order JACQCE01; family JACQCE01; genus JBFMAJ01. Next base: position 1,201 of record JBFMAJ010000125.1, on the reverse strand, counting down.
GCGGCGGATTGCTTGACAGAATCCGGAAACCTCCGCTATAGTGATGTTTCGCTCGACGACGATGTTCATGAGCATGTTGCCGCACATCCAATCACCGGCGGATCTTCGCCGGTTGCCGACGGACCAGTTGCCCGCCCTGTCGGCGGAAATCCGCGAGCGGATCATCGACGTCGTCTCGGCCAACGGCGGCCATCTCTCTTCCAACCTCGGTGTGGTGGAACTCACGTTGGCCCTGCACTACGTGTTCAACACCCCGCACGATCAGATTGTCTGGGACACGAGCAATCAGACCTATGCCCACAAGCTGGTCACCGGCCGGCAGGCGCAGTTTCATACGATCCGGCAATGGGGCGGCTTGAGCGGATTTGCCAAGCGGGAGGAAAGCCCGTACGACGCGTTCAACGCCGGCCATGCCGGCACCGGCGTCTCCGCCGCCGTCGGCTTCGTCGCCGCGCGCGAGCTGGCCGGCAGCGACCAGCGGGTCGTCTGCGTCGTGGGCGACGGCGCGCTGACGGCCGGCCTGACGTACGAAGGGCTCAATCAAGCCGGGGCGATGGGAAAAGATTTCCTCCTGATCCTGAACGACAATGAGATGTCGATCTCCAAAAACGTCGGCGCCATTTCCTCCTATCTCAGCCGGCTGATTACCGGCTCGCTTTACACCAAGCTGCGGAAAGAGGCCGTGACGATCCTGAAGCACATCCCCGGCGGCTTCGGCGCGTCGATGCTGCGGGCCGGCCGCCTGGCCGAAGAAGCGGCCAAGGGACTCCTCAGCCCGTCGCTGCTCTTCGAGGAACTCGGCTTTCTCTATGTCGGCCCCATTGACGGCCAACGGTTCGATCACCTGCTTCCGACGCTGGAGAACATCAAAAAGCTGAAAGGACCGGTGTTCCTGCACGTCATCACGAAAAAGGGGCTGGGCTATCCGCCCGCCGAACGGGATCCGGTCTTTTTCCACAGCGCTCCGGCCTTCGTGCGGGAAACGGGCAAGCCTCGGCAGGCCTCCTCGGTGCCGAGCTACACGAACATCTTCACCCGGACGCTGATCCGGCTGGCGCGGGAGCAATCGAATATCATCGGCATCACGGCCGCCATGCCCGGCGGCACCGGGCTGGCCGGCGTGGCGGAGGAATTTCCCGACCGGATCTATGACGTAGGGATCGCCGAGCAGCACGCCATCACCTTCGCCGCCGGCTTGGCC
>JBFMAJ010000124.1:0-6200 GCA_040755775.1 Nitrospirota bacterium | reverse complement strand
TCCACGTTCGTTCGAGCGCTTCAATCCGATTCATCAGTCAGCTCCTTTGGCCATCCCCGCTTCCGTTCCGCTCCTCGATTCCGAATCCAACACCTCCAACCATGCCCGTTCGTCCCGCGAGAGGGCCGCCCGGTCCAGCAGCTCGGGGCGCTGCTCGCGCGTCCGCAGCAGCGCCTGCCGGCGGCGCCACCGGGCGATGGCCGCGTGATCGCCCGACCGCAGCACCGGCGGCACGGCCATGTCGCGAAACTCGGCCGGCCGGGTATAGTGCGGATATTCGAGCAAGGACTCCACGAACGACTCCTCCGCCGTGCTCTCGGAGGCGCCGAGCACGCCGGGCACAAACCGGACGGCCGCATCCAGCATGACCAGCGCCGCCAGCTCGCCGCCGGTCAAAATATAATCGCCGATCGAGATCTCCTCCGGCGCGAGGCCCAGCCGCACCCGCTCGTCGATCCCCTCATAGTGGCCGCACACAAAGAGCAGCGGCCGCGGCTCCCGCGCCAGCTCCCGCGCGGCGGCCATGGTGAACGGCCGCCCCTGGGGCGACGGCATGATCAGCCGCACCGGCCCCCCGCGCCGCCCGATCGACTCCACCGCCTCGAACACCGGCTCCGGCTTCAGCACCATCCCGGGGCCGCCGCCGTAGGGCACGTCGTCGGCCGTCCGGTGGCGGTCGTGCGCGTAGTCACGCAGATTGACCACCGCCGTCTCCAGCAGCCCCTTCTCGGCCGCGCGCTTCAACATGCTCTGGCCGAGCACCGGCTCGATGAGGCCGGGAAACAATGTGAGGAAGGTCACCCGCATGATGGATCCGTTATTTGACGCCCGCCTTGAGCAGCAGCCGCTTGACCGTCGGCGTCGCCTGCGCGCCGCGCCCCAGCCAGAGCCGGACGCGGTCGTCCTTCAAGGTCGTTCCCCCGGTGGCCAGCAGCGGATCGAACGTGCCTACCACTTCCAAATAGCGCCCGTCGCGGGGGAACCGCTCGTCCGCCACGACGATCCGATAAAACGGCCGCTTGTGCCGGCCGCGCCGAGATAACCGAATTTTTACCACGTGACTCCCCCTTCTTCTCCATGCTCCATTTTCAATTCTCTATTTCCCCATCAGCCGACGAAGACCGTCCCGGCCGCCACGGCCGCCGACCTGCTTCATCATCCGCTGGGCGTCCTGAAACTGGCGCATGAGCTGATTGATCTCCTGCACCGACGTGCCGCTCCCCTTCGCGATGCGCTGGCGCCGCCGCCCGTTCAGCAGCTCGGGCCGCCGCCGCTCCTGCAGCGTCATTGAATCGATGATCGCCGAGGCCCGAGTCATCTGCTGCTCGGCCGCGCCCTCGGGCAACGCGCCGGCCAGCTTGCCGGCGCCGGGCACCATGGCCAGCAGCTCCGCCACCGATCCGAGCGTGTTCATGTGAGACAGTTGTTTGCGAAACTCCTCCAGCGTCAGGCCGCCCCGTTGCAGCGCGGCGGCCGCGGATTTCCCGCTCTCTTTCGACGCATCGAGCGCCGCGACCCGCTCCATCAGCGACTGCAAGTCGCCCCGGCCCAGAATCCTGGAGGCCATCCGGTCGGGATGAAACAGCTCCAGCGCCTCCGATTTTTCCCCGGTGCCGATGTAGGTGACCGGCAGGCCGGTCACCGCCCGGATCGACAGCAGCGCGCCGCCCCGTGCGTCGCCGTCCAGCTTGGTCATCACCACGCCGGTCACGCCCACCGCCGATGAAAACGCTTGCGCCGTGGCCACGGCCTCCTGCCCCATCATCGCGTCCACCACCAGCCAGACTTCCTGCGGCGAGACCGCCTGCTTGATCGCCGTCGCCTCGGCCATCAGCGCGTCATCGATCTGCAGCCGCCCGGCCGTGTCGATAATGACGATTTCCGTCGCCCGGGCCTGCGCCCGTTCGATCGCCCGTCGGCAGAGCGCCACGGCGTCTTGCTCCGACGGCTCGCCGGCGACGTCGATCAGCAACTGCCGGCCGATCGTCTGCAACTGCTCCACCGCCGCGGGCCGGCGCGGATCGGCGGCCACCAGCAGCACCCGCCGCCCCTGCCGCTTGAGCAGCCGGGCCAGCTTGCCCGCCGTCGTCGTCTTGCCGGAGCCCTGCAATCCCACCAGCATGATCACCGTCGGCGGCTGCGGGGAAAGCTTCAGCGGATGCTGCCGCTCCCCGAGCAGCCGGGCCAACTCCTCGCCCACCAGCGTCGCCATGCGGTCGCCCGCGCTGATCGACTCCGCCACCTTCGTTTCGGCGGCGCGCGCCTTGATCCGGTCCAGCGCCTGCTCGACCACGGCATGGTGCACGTCGGCCTCCAGCAGCGCCACGCGGACCTGGGCCAGCGCCTCGTCGATCTCCTTGGCCGACAGGGTGCCGCGCCCGGCCAGGCGCGACGCCCAGGCCTGGATGCGTGTGGTCAATTGTTCGAGCATGATCGATCGTCCACCAAACGCCGTAGTGTAATCATTTTCCTCAACAGAGTCAATGTAATCGGTGAACGGTGAAACTAACTACCCGAGGCTGCGGCGCAGCTTCGCCGCCTCGAGCACCGGCTCGCTGAAGTCACGGCCGGCGTGCCAAAGGAAATAGCTGTTGGAGGCGAAATTCCGGTGGAGGAAATGTTCCGGCTCTCGGGGTCCCAGCTCTTCGCCTAGAAACGATTCGACCGCCTTGATATCCTCCTGCACGTCGCGCCAGGCCGACGACCGCTCGATCAGGAAGCGCAGATTCTCTTTGTTCAGATAGGTGCCCGCCTCGATCAGATCGCGCCGCACGTTCGTGTAGAAGAGCTCCACCAGATTCGACAAGCCTTTCTTGGCCGCCAGCCGCAACCCCCGGCCCGCCCCGATCAGCTCGGGAGGAATGCCGAAGGAGTAGAGCGCCGCCGTGAAGCCGATCGCCCGGGGCAGCCGGATGCCGCGCACGCCGCGGGCGTAGCCGAACAGGCCGAAGTGCAGCAGCCGCTCCCGCCGCTGGGGAATCGCCTGCGCCACCTCGTTCACCATCGGCGCGAGCTGCTCGATCGTCTTCTGGTAAATGTCGCCGAAGAGCGTGCAGAGCTGCTCCCCCTGCTTCACCTGTTGGGACGTGTAGGGCGTGGGCCGCCCTTCGGCCAGCGCATGGTTCAGATAGGCGATCGCCCGCTTCACTTCCTCATAGTCGTAGTCGTAGCGGAAGGCCGACTGCACCGTCACCGTGCGCACGCCCCGGTACTCCGTCAGGAACTCCTTGAGCCGGTGGGGCGACAAGCCGCCGCGGAACGGCAGGCAGCCGACGCCGATGATCGGGTGGACGGCGATGCCGGTGTCATCCTGGAACCGGTAATGCTCCGAGAGGGCCACCTTGGCCGCGATCGTGGCGGCGATCAGCCCGTTGTTGAGCGACGGGTCGGAGCGGGCGACGAACGGCCGCAGATAGTCGAGCCGTTCATGATACTCATCCTCGTAGAGCTTCATGTAATCGTCAAGGATTTTCCGGGTGGCCGTCAGCTCCTGCATCCCCTCGATCAGCGGGATCACGCGCAGCCGGCCGAACTCCCGCTCCTGCCCGAAGACGCGGTACTTCAGCTTGGCCACCTGGTCGAACGTCCGCTGCAGGTGGATCAGCTTCTGGGCCTCGTCGGTCATCGGCAGGATCACCTCGAAGACCGGCGGCGTGGTGTGGCCCAGATCGCGGGACAGATCCTCGAACGTCAGGATGCCCATATAGGCGCGGGCTAAACGGTAGCCCTTCTCCAGCCAGATATTGGGCAGGCGGAAGGTGAGGAAGGCGTCGCGCCCCAGCCGGGTCTTGGAGAAAAACTCAAAGTGGTTGGAGAAGAGCTTGTCGACCACCGCCTCGTCGACGTACTTGCCCTCCCAGTCCCACATGTACTCCTGGCACTCCAGGTCCTGGAACGCCCCGAAGCACTCCTCCACCTCCTCCTGCGCGTGCACGAAGGCGTCGCCGTTGCGCTTCCAGAAGGGCACGTTGGCGTGGTCCGGGTGCTGCGTGGCCATCGTGGCCGGGATCTTCCGGGTCATCTTCGCCGGCTCGGGCGGTTTGGCCTTCTGTTTTTTTCGCGTGCTCATGATGCCGACAGTTCGATAAACGGCCGGATTAAAAGGCTGAGTCGGCCTAGCCTACCAGAATCCCCCCTCGTTAGACAACCGCTATTTTCGGCGGACGTTTTGCCGATCCACCCTTGCCATCCCGGCACGATTTTGACAGAATGCGCCCCGCAATGCGTCGCCGGTGCATTTTCCTCCTCGCGCTGCTCCTGCCGCTCTGGTCCTGCCAATCGAGCCCCGACCACCGTCACAACCCCTTTCTCGACTACCATCACATTTCCCTCCTCGACCGGCGCATGAATATGGCCGGCCTGGTGCAAATCTCGACCCGGTATTTGAACGAGCATCCCGGCGAGTTTTGGACGTTTCACCGGCTGCTGACGGAGGCCGACGACGCGCTGGGCGAGCGCGAGTTCCTCACCCGCGGCGGCGTGATGCGCTGGCTGCGACGGGCGATGGCGGGCGCCGGCTACGAAGAGCAGATGCCGGTCTATCGCTTCCTGCGCGCGGTCTATCTGGAGGGGTGGGAGGGCGCCTACCTGAACCGGGTCGATCTGGACGAGCGCGAATACCTGTATGATCTGATCAGCGCGGTCATGGGCGGCATGCACCTCTGCACCACCTGCTCCACCGAGCCCGAATCGGAGAGCAATCAGCCCAAATAGGGCGCGTCCTTTTCTCATCTGATTTTTTCCGTTGTAACGTTTTCCCGCCTCGCCAGACTAACCCTCCAAGCGCGCTCAACACAACCATTTCACCATGGAGGCAAGAATCATGAAGCGGATGCAACGATTCGTGCTGGCAGCCACGATCATTTTCGCGGTGGCCTTGTCAACGCAGGCTCGGGCGATGGATTACTCTCACAGCACCCCCGGACTGAGCGGCTACGACCCCGTGGCCTATTTCACGGATGGCAAGCCGGTGAGGGGAAGCGGCTTTCACGTCACCGTCTTCAACGGCGTCACCTATGCCTTTGCAAGCGCGGAGCACAAGAAGGCCTTCGAAGCCGCCCCGGAGAAGTATCTTCCGGTCTATGGCGGCTATTGCGCCTATGGCGTGGCGATCGGGAAAAAGTTCGTCGCCGATCCGGAGGTCTGGAAAATCGTGGACGGGAAGCTCTACCTGAATCTGGACAGGGACATCCAACGCAAGTGGGAAAAGGACGTGCCCGGCCACATCAACACGGCGAACGCCAATTGGCTGAAGATCAAGGACAAGGCGCCGTCCGACCTGTAAGGGATGACACAAAGGCCCGCCGCATCAAGAGCGGCGGGCCTTTTCGCATCAGGCGGCCTTTTTCCCTTTCGCCTCTAAATGAATAACCACGCGTTGATCAAGCGCCTCGGCAATCCGCTCCAGCATCTTTAGTGTGTGGCCTTCGTATTCGGCATCTTCCAGCCGTGAAATGACCGATTGCGTCGTCCCGATTTTTTCAGCTAACTGGCCCTGGGTTAATCCTGCGGCCTCTCTGGCCTGCCGGACGGCCAACGCGGCTTGAAGATTGATCTTCTCTTCCTCATACAACTCCCGCAATTTTGGATCTTTGGCCGCGCGCCGCTTGAGAATCTCCACGGCATCTGTGGTTTTTCTTTTCATGGCTTGCAGCAATATAGCATATATGCGATATCCCGGCAAGCCATCATTCTCGCCGCTCTTTGACTTTTCTGCGGCATCATCATCGCCAAAAGTCCTCTGCATTTTCCTTGCAGTCCGATGCCAAAGGACAATTTTTCGTCCAGAAGGATAACTTTTCGTCCATCCGCGAAGTCCCTTTTTGCCACACTTTTTCTCTTATTTTTGCCCTTGCAAACCCCATTTTTCTTGCTGAAATTTCTTCTCTTTGCGCTATACTGGGCGACAATGTGGCGCCTCTTTGGGCAAGCGTAAATTCGATTGTCGTTGTCGTAGGGGCGGGTTTCAACCCGCCCGTCATGGTTTGTGCGTGGCATGCGATGGGAATGTTGTAATGCAAGACCTGACCCCCATGGTTCGTTCGGAGAGTCAAGCAAGGGTCTCTCTAACCACCGCTTCAACTCGGACGCTCGCTGCGCTCGCGCCGGTTAACCGGGGCGTTAGACGACGCCCGATGTTGGAGGAATCGTAATGAACACTCAAGCGGCTGGCGCGTTTACCTCCGTGGATGGTGCTTCCC
>JBFMAJ010000123.1:0-6288 GCA_040755775.1 Nitrospirota bacterium | reverse complement strand
CCCGCGGACGTCCGGCTCGTCGGTACGCGGGGACGCGGCTTCTTGGCCGATGCGTCCGCCGCAGGCGCGCGACGGCCCGGAGCCGGCCTCGCCGATGTTCGTTTTGTCACCATCGCGCTCTTATTATAACGTACCCGCGGAATTCGGCCAGCGGAGGGCTACGCAAGACAATAGTAGTTTCCGGGAAGCTGGCGAACGCCGCCCTTGATCTCCATGGCCACCAGCAGGGCGGCGATCTGTTGAATCGGCCGGCCGCTGCGCGCGGCCAGCTCGTCCACATGGCGGGGCTCCTGAGTCAGGTGTTCCAGGACATTCTGTTCTTCGGCCGTCAACACGAGCCCCCCATCGCCGTACGCTTGATTGCGGTTTGCGGGCGGCCGCCGCAGCGAGCGTCGATCCAGATGCGCGGCCACCGCGTCGAGAATATCGTCGATGCCTTCCAGCAGCATGGCGCCCGATTTGATCAGGCGATTCGTGCCCACGCTGCCGCCGGCCCCGACGTTGCCCGGCACGGCGAACACTTCGCGCCCCTGCTCGAGCGCCAGCCGCGCCGTGATCAGCGAGCCGCTCTTATCGCCGGCCTCCACCACCACGACGCCCAACGCCAGGCCGCTGATCAGCCGGTTGCGCCGGGGAAAATGGCCCGGCAGCGGCGGGGTGCCCGGCGCAAATTCGCTGATCACCGCGCCCCGTTGGCCAATCGCCTCCTGGAGGGCGCGGTTCTCCCGGGGATAGACGCGATCAACGCCGCAGCCGAGCACGGCCACGGTCCGCCCGCCGGCCTCCAGGGCGGCGCGGTGCGCGGCCGCGTCAATTCCTCGTGCCAGACCGCTGACGACGACAAAGCCGGCCCCGCTCAATTCGCGGCCGATCCGTTCGGCCATCGCCTGGCCGTAGTGGGACGGGCGCCGGCTGCCGACGACCGCGATGGCCGCCGCGTCGGCCTCCAGCGCGCCCCGGCACCAGAGGGCCGGCGGCGGATCTGGCAGCGTCAACAGCCGCTTGGGATAGTCGGGATCGTCCGGCGTGAGGGTCAGCGCGCCCAGTTGCGCCGACTGCGCCAATGCGGCGTCGGCGAGCCGGCGGCTCTCGCCGGAGGTCAGTCTCCGGGCCACCGACGGTGACACTCCCGCGACCGCCCCCACGTCGCGCAGCGGGGCCGTCAACACCTGCTCGGGCCCGCCAAAAGCGGCCAACAACGACGCGCAGCTCCTGGGCGTCATCCCCGGCGTGCTGGCCAGGGCCACCCACGCCAGCCGCCGCCCGGGAGGGGGCGGGCACGGCGCGGCCGCATCACTGTTGGCGTTGCCCTCGCTCATGGTGCCGTGCGCCAATCGGATCGGTCAGGCCGGCGTGACCTCGAACTGCTCGATGTGCAGGCTGGCGTCGCTTTTGACCACGATCTTTTTCAACAATTCTTTCTCGAGCTCGTCCACCGATTTGCGCTCCTCGTCATACAACAGATTGGCCACCATGGGGTGGACGGTGATGACCACTTTTTTCTCGCGCGTGGCCGTGCCCAGCCGCCGCAGCTCGCGGAAAATTTCATAGCAGACCGTCGCGGGCGACTTAGTGTAGCCCCGCCCCTCGCAATAGGTGCAGGGCTCGCTCAGCACGCGGAGCAGATCCTCGCGCGTGCGCTCGCGCGACATTTCCACGAGGCCGAGCTCGGAGATGCGCAGGATGTGGGTGCGGGCTTTGTCGCGGCTCATCGCCTCCCGGAAGGCGCCGATGACTTTGTCGCGGTTCCGCCCCGATTCCATGTCGATGAAATCGATGATGATCAGCCCGCCGATGTTGCGCAAGCGCAACTGGTAGGCGATCTCCTTGGCCGCCTCCAGGTTGGTCTTCAAAATCGTCTCTTCCAAATTGCGCTTGCCGACGTAGCGCCCGGTATTCACATCGATCACGGTCAGCGCTTCGGTGTGATCGATGACGATGTAGCCGCCCGATTTGAGCCAGACCCGGCGCCCCAAGGCCTTGGAAATTTCCAGCTCGATGCCATAGGAGTCGAAGATCGGCTCGTCGCGGCTGTAGAGCTCCACGCGCGGCGCCAGATGGGGCATATACGTCTGCACGAACGCGAGGATCCGCTCATGCTCCTTTTTCGAGTCGATGACCAGCCGGTCCACCTTGGGCGTGAACAAATCGCGCACGATCCGGAAGGAGAGATCGAGGTCGGAGTGCAGCAGCGACGGGGCCGCCTGCCGCTCCCGGTTCTCCTGCAGCGTCCGCCAGACCCGGTTCAGAAATTCGATGTCCGCCTTGATCTCCTCGTCGCTGACCCCTTCGCTCACGGTCCGGATGATGTAGCCTGCCGAGCCCTGCCGCGCCTGGCGCACCAGATCGCGCAGCCGGGCCCGCTCTTCGGCTTTCCCGATCCGCCGGGAGACGCCGATGTGGTTGACCGTCGGCAAATAGACCAGGTAGCGCCCCGGAAACGACAGATGGCCGGTCACCCGGGCGCCCTTGGTGCCCATCGGCTCCTTGCTCACCTGCACCACGACTTCCTGCCCCTCCTGCAGGAGCTCTTCGATCGGCTTGGTCGATCGGCGGCGGGCCTTGGGACGCACCGGTGGGCCTTCCGGCTCCGATTCTTCCTCCTCCCCCTCTCCCTCGCCCGCCTCGTCCGCCAGGCCGTTCACTTCGAGCTTGGCCGCTTCGTCCTCCGGAAAGGCGGCGATGTCGGAGACGTGCAGAAAGGCCGCCCGCTCCAGCCCGATGTCGACGAAGGCCGCCTGCATGCCCGGCAGCACCTTGGCCACCTTGCCCTTGTAGACGTTGCCGACGATCCCCTGCTCCCGGGTGCGGTCGATATAGAGCTCGGCCAGCACGCCGTTTTCCAGCAGCGCCACCCGCGTTTCCTCCGGCGGCGCATTCATGATGATGTCCAGTCCCATGGTTTGGCTCCCGTTCAGTAGAACAGCAATAATCGCCGCATGCGCACGTTCATGATCAACCCGAGGCCCGCCATCGTCGTCACGATGGCCGTGCCGCCGTAGCTCATCAGCGGCAGCGGGATCCCCACCACCGGCAGCAGCCCCGATGTCATCGCCACGTTGATCATCACATTGAATCCAATCATCGCCACGACGCCGGCCGCCAGCAGGCTGCCCAGCATGTCCCGCGCCTTCATGGCCGCCTCCATGCCCAGCAACAGCAGCGCCAGGTAGAGTCCCATGACGATAAAGGAACCCAGAAACCCCCATTCCTCGGCGAAGACCGAAAAGACGAAATCGGTGTGGGCTTCCGGCAGAAATTTCAACTGGCTTTGGGTCCCCTCCTGGTACCCTTTGCCGAACCACCCGCCCGACCCGATGGCGATCTTCGACTGCAGGAGGTGATAACTTTTGCCCTGCGGATCGGCGCTGGGATTAAGAAAGGTGACCAGCCGGTCCCGTTGATAATCCTTCAACGATCCCCACGCCATCTGCCAGAAAAAGGGAAACAGCATGAAAAAGAGCAGCGCCCCGACAATCAGCGTCTTGGATCGGATGCCGACCACGGCCACGACCGCGGTGAAGAGAAAGAGCAGGGTCAGCGCCGTGCCCAGATCGGGCTGCTTCATGATCAAGGCGACCGGGACAAGCACCAGCAGCAACGGCACCGTGAGTTGCGCCACCCGATAGCCTTCCACAATCCGCCGCTGCGCGAAATAGTGAGCCAGCGCGAAGAGCACGGCCAGCTTCGCCACCTCGGACGGCTGGAACGACAAGCCGCCGACGCTGAGCCAGCGCTGGGCGCCTTGGCTGGACCGGCCCGCCACCAGCACCAACACCAGCAACAGCAGCACGGCGCCGTAGCCGGCGTAGGCGTACCGGGCGAGAATCCGATAATCGATCATCATCATGACGCCGAAGGCCACCCAGCCGACGAGGATCCAATAGAATTGTCGCAAATAGACCGGCGTCGCCGCCTCGCTTTGACCCGTCACGCTGTAGAGGCTCAGCAGGCTTGCGGCCAGCAGCGCGAGGGTCACCGCCGTCAACCGCCAGTCAAAATTGGCCACCACCCGCCGCTCGCCAATCGATCGAGTCATTGTAGTCACCCGGGTATTCACCCGGCCACCGGCGCGGGGCGCGCCGCCGGCTGGGCAGGCACATCGGTGACCACGGATGGCGCGGGGGCCGGTGGCGCGCCGACGTACGCTTCAATCACCTGCTTGGCCACGGGAGCGGCCACCGCGCCCCCCTTGCCCCCGTGCTCGACCAGGACCGCGACGGCGATGGTGGGTGATTCGATCGGGGCGAAGGCGACGAACCAGGCGTGGTCCTGGAAATTCTCGGGCGCGCGCGCCTGCCCGCCGCTGGGACTGCTGACCACCTGGGCGGTTCCGGTCTTCCCGCTGATCGAGACGAATTTCGATTTGGCCGCGCTGCCCGTGCCGCCTTGGTCCTGCACGACGCCGGCCAACGCCCGGTGCAGCACCTCGAACGTCTTGGCGCCGACGTTGGCATCGGCCAGCCGGACGGGAGGAAACACGACGAGGCGGCCCGTTTCCCGATGACGCATCGCCCGGACCAGTTGCGGCTGATAGCGCGCGCCGCGGCTGGCCACCGTGGCCATCATCGAGGCCATCTGCAACGGGGTCGCGCCCAGATAGCTCTGGCCGATCGAGGCGGACAGCGTTTCCCCCGGATACCAGGGCTCGCCGATCGCCTTCGCTTTCCAGGCCGTTGACGGCACCACGCCCCGCCGTTCCGACGGCAGGCCGATCCCGGTGGGTTGGCCCAGCCCGAATTCCGCTGCGTACTGGGCGATCAGGTCGATGCCCATGGCCGAGCCGACCTTATAAAAGTAGACGTCGCACGAGTTGACCAGCGCCTCCGTCAACGACATGCTGCCGTGCCCGCCGGCCTTCCAGTCACGGTAGAGACGGCGGCCAAACAGCAAGCCGCCCTGGCAGAAGACGCGCTCCTCCGGCCGCATCTGTCCCGATTCCAGGACGGCGGCCGCCACCGGAATTTTGAAGATGGAGCCGGGAGGATAGACGCCCTGAATGGCGCGATTGGTGAGCGGGTGCGACCCATCGGTGGCAAGCCGATTCCATTCCGCCGCGCTGAGGCTGCCCGCCAGCCGGTTTGCGTCAACGGCCGGATGGCTGACCATCGCCAGCACCTCGCCGGTGCGCGGATCGATCGCCACCACGGCGCCGGCCCGTCCGCCCAGCGCCTCTTCGGCCCGCTGCTGCACCGCCAGATCGATGGTCAAATAGAGGTCGTCGCCCTGTCTGGGCTCGGCCGCCTCAACCACCTGCCGCTCATGGCCGAGCGCGTCCACTTCGATGCGCTTGACGCCGGGCCGGCCGTGCAGCCAGGGATCGAAGGTCCGCTCGACGCCGGTCTGCCCCACGACCATGCCGGGCACAAGGTCCCGCCCGGCGTCCCGCTCCAACTGCTCGGCGGAAATTTCGCCGACATAGCCGAGCAGATGCGCCGCCAGCGATTCATAGAGGTAATGGCGGCGAGCCTCCACCTCGATCTTCATCCCCGGCAGGCTCAATCGATGCGCCTCCAGCCGGGCCGCTTCGGTCAGGCTCAACCCCTGCTTGATCAGCACCGGCAAAAATGGAGCCCGGCGCTGGCTGGAAAAACGCGCCTGGATCTCGTCCACCGGCCAGCCGAGCACGCGGCTGATCTCCGCCATCGTCGCGTCCGCATCGGTCATGTCCTCGCGCACTAGATAAAGATTCAAACTCGGCGTGTTGGTCACAATAAGGCGGCCGTCGCGGTCGTAGATCCGGCCCCGCGGCGCCTGAATGGGCACGTGACGGAGCCGGTTTTGCTCCGAGAGCTGCAAATAGTGATCTCCGTAGAAAACCTGGAGGCCCCAGAGCCGCCCCAGCAGCAAGGCGGCAATGACGCAGATCAGCGCCGTCATCCAGAAGAGGCGCTCCGAGAGCGCCCGGACTTGATCCTGGGGGGAAGAAACGTAGCTCATCGGTCTATGGGAAGCATCACACGATCCGTCCGCTCGCCGGCCCGCCGCCAGGGGCGCAGGAGCCACAGGCCGAGCATCACAATGATGGCAGTATAACACGCCTCCGGAAGCGCCGTCAGATAGAGCTCGTTCCAGCCGCCTTCGCTCCGCCATCGGAGCCACGCCGTCATCCAGACGCCTTGCGCGATCCAGAGCAGCCAGGAGACGCCGGCGTGAATCCAGGGCGTCGTCAACAACAACCGGTGCGTCAGCAGCCCGCCCACCACACCGATACAAAACTTCGCCACGAGCTGGGGGCCGACCGGGCCGGCGCCGAACCGATCGGCCAGCAAGCCCACCGCCGCCCCC
>JBFMAJ010000122.1:0-6290 GCA_040755775.1 Nitrospirota bacterium | reverse complement strand
CAGGCGAAGCAGATCATCACCCCGACGCGGACCCCCGCCCCGCGGGCAGGCAGGGGGCCGATCTCCCAGACGGCGGGCGGGCGATCGCCGGGCGCAAACCACTTCGTCTCCTCGGCAAACAGATGCAGCTTGCGGTACCGGCCCAACAATCCTCGGGGACCGATGATGACGGCGCTATTGTAGAAGCGGCCGCCGGCGCGCTCGGGCAGTCCGGCCACGATGGCGCAACCGGCCCGGCGCGCAAAGGCGGTCAGCCGGCGGGTCGTCTGGCCGGCGGGAATCGGCTCGGCCAGCCTGGCGACTTCATCCTTGGAGCAGAATTGATAGCCGGTCGCGAAGAGCTCCGGCAGCACGTACAGATCGGCCGGCGATCCGGCCATGAGCCGCAGGGCGCGGGCAAGGTTGGCCCGCACCCGGCCGAATTGCGGGTTCGTCTGCACCACCCCGACGCGCAGTTTCGCCATCGGGCGCAGCCGGATTCAGACGCCAGCCATGAGGGGGCGGTTATTCGGGGGCGAAAAATCGGCGCCGGTCTGCGCCGGTGCGGGTGGAAACGCCCTTGGAGGGACGCGAGCGCCGCCGCTCCTTGCCGGTGCGGCGCTCGCCGCCCAGATGATCGATCACGAGGGAGGAGAAGGTTTTGTGCTCGGCCGCGTCCAGGACGCGCTCCGGATAGGCCGCCTTGCGGATCCGCTCCACCTGCTCGAAGAGATAGCGGCTGTATTCAATCGGATGATAGCTGCCCGTGTAATTGATCAACCGGCTTTCCAGGACCAACAGCGCCTTGGTCTTCGCATCCAGTACCCCGGCCATCGCCCCCTCCCGCGTCTGCATCATCGATCCTCGAACGGCTTACAGAGTAGCAGCGCGGGCCACTCCTGTCAAGGCGCGCGGGCGCCTTCATTGTCACGACGACAAAGCATCTGTTAAGATCATCGCATGGTCCGCCACATCCGCCGGGTCGTCACGCTGGTCGTCGGGAGCGCGCTGGTGCTGTTCGGCGTGATCTGCGGGCCTATTCCGATTTGCCAAGGCTGGATTTTTGTTCTCGCCGGCTTAATGGTGCTCGCCAAGGAAGTGCCCATCGTCCGCTACTACCTCCAGCGGCTCAAGCGGCGCTTTCCCAAACAGGCCGAAGCGCTGCACCGGTTGCGAGATCGCATTTTTCCGGGCCGCGGCGCCTCGGCCCGGGCGGTAAAAAAGCCAAACGCAACCCCCCGGTGATCGTTCTTCTCGCTCAATGACTGACGGCGCCCAGGCCGACGGCCCGCACCCCGCGCCCGCCACGCTCTACCTGATCGACGGCCATTCGCTGCTCTACCGGGCCTACTACGCCATCCCCCGCCTTTCCACGGCCTCGGGCCAGCCGACGAACGCCGTCTACGGCATGGCCACGATGCTGCTGAAAGTCGTGCGCGAGCGCAAGCCCGATTATCTGGCCATCGCCTTCGACACGAAAGCGCCGACCCACCGCCACCGCGCATACGAGGCGTACAAGAGCCACCGGCCGCCGATGCCCGATGCGCTGAGCGCGCAGTTGCCCCTGCTGGACCGGCTCATCGACGCGCTGCGCATGCCCAAGCTGGCGCTCGAAGGCTATGAGGCGGACGATTTGATCGCGACCGCGGCCATCCGGGCGGCCGCGCGGGGGTTGACCGTCGTCATCGTCTCCAGCGACAAGGACCTTTACCAGCTCGTCGGCGGCGCCGTGTCGCTCTACGACGCCATGAAGGACCTGTCGATCGGTCCGGACCAGGTGGCCGAGCGCTTCGGCATCGCGCCGGCGCAGATCCCCGACCTGTTGGGGCTGATGGGCGACAGCATCGACAACGTGCCCGGCGTGCCCGGCGTCGGCGAGAAGACCGCCTCCGCGCTGATCCGGCAATTCGGCTCGATCGATCAGCTGCTGGCGCGCCTGGGCGACGTCGAGCGGCCGAAGCTGCGCGAGAGCCTGCGCGCGCACGCCGAGCAGGCGCGCATGAGCCGCGAGCTGGCCCGGCTGCACTCTGACTGCCCGGTCGAGATCGCGCTGGAGGCCTTCAAGTTCTCGCCGCCCGACGTCGAGGCGCTGCGGCGCCTCTTCGCCGACTTGGAATTCACCACGCTGCTGAAAGGCCTGCCGGCTGGCCAGGCAGGCCTCCCGGCCGCGGGCGTCCTCGAAGCGCCGGCCGCCGCGCTGCCGCCGGTCAGGACCGATCTGGAGTCGCTCTGGGCCGCGCTGCCATCGGCCCAGGTCGTCGCGCTGTCGCTCCACGTCGGTCCGCATCCCGACCAGCCCCCCGCCGGCCTCTGCGCCAGCATCGATGATGGCGGCGCCTACTATCTGCCGTGGGGCAACGCGGTGCGCGAGCTCTGCGACCGGGCGCGCGAGGCCGCGCGGCCCATTGCGGCCCACGGCGCAAAATCAATTGTGCACGCGCTGGGCGACCTGGGGATCGAGCCGCCCGCCATGGCGTTCGATACCTGGCTGGCCGCCTATCTGCTTGATCCCACCCGGGCCCGCTACGACGTGGACCAACTGGCGCTGGCCTACGGTCTGGAGCCGCCCCCGGCGGCCGCATCGCTGGAGGAGCGGCCCGAGGGATGCGGGGCGCTCAGCCGGACGGTCCGGCGGCTGATCCCGCCGATGCGCCGGGCCATCAACGAGCAGGGCCTCGAGCCGCTGCTGGACGAGGTGGAGCTGCCGCTGATCGAGGTGCTGACGGCGATGGAGCGGCGCGGCATTCTGCTCGACACCGATCAGCTGCAGGAAGTCCGCGTCGAATTGCGGGGCCATCTGGACCGGCTGGAGGAGCGGATCTATCAGTTGGCGGGCGCCCGGTTCAATCTCAACTCGCCTAAGCAATTGGCCGACATCCTCTTCGAGAAATTAGGGCTGCCGCCGGTGCGAAAAACCAAGACCGGCTATTCGACCGACGAGGCGGTGCTGACGCAGCTCGCTCTCCAGCACGAGCTCCCGGCGGAGCTGATCAACCACCGGCAACTCTCAAAACTGCTCTCCACCTATGTGGAGGCGCTGCCGGCCTTGATCAATCCGCGCACCGGCCGGATTCACACCACGTTTCATCAGACGGTCGCGGCCACGGGGCGGCTCTCCAGCAGCAATCCCAACCTCCAGAATATTCCGATCCGCGGCGAATGGGGGCTTCGGATCCGCCGCTGCTTCATCGCGCCGCCCGGCCATGCCCTGCTTTCGGCCGACTACAACCAGATCGAATTGCGGCTGATGGCCCATCTGTCCCAGGACCCGATGCTGCTCGAGGCGTTTCAGCGCGACGACGACGTGCACGCGGCCACCGCCGCGCAGTTGTTCGGCCTGCCGCGCGAGCAGATCACTGGGCCAATGCGGCGCGTGGCCAAGACGATCAATTTCGCCGTCATCTACGGGATGAGCCCCTTCGGCCTGTCGAAAGAGCTCGGCATCGCCCAGTTGGAAGCCCGGCGCTACATCGAGCGCTACTTTGACTACTACCGCGGCGTCAAGGAGTTCATCGCCGCGACGATCGCCCGGGCGGCGCAGGACGGCTACGTGGCCACGCTGTGGCGTCGCCGCCGGCCGATTCCCGAGCTGGCGCAGCGGGCCGCGGCCGTCCGGGCGCTGGGCGAGCGGACCGCGGTCAATACGGTGGTGCAGGGGAGCGCCGCCGATCTGATCAAAGTCGCCATGAACCGGGTGCACCGGCGCCTGCGGCGCGAGGGGCGAGAGAGCGCGCTGCTGCTGCAAATCCATGACGAGCTGGTGCTGGAGGCGCCCGACGGCGAGCTGGCGGCGGTCAGCGCGCTGGTCGTTCAGGAGATGGAGGGCGTCGCGTCGCTGTCGGTGCCGCTGCGGGTGGATCTGGGGACGGGCCGCCACTGGGCGGAGACGCAGTGACCATGGAGCCCAGCTCGCGCTTCAGCCCGCGGAGCAGCTCGTTGACCTCCGCCTGCTCGCTGATCGTCAGCGCGTTCGCGCCGAACCGAAGCCGGTAATAGTGACGCGTGAGCGAGTCGATCGCCGGGGCCGCCGTCCCCAGCCGCGGCCCCGCCCAGCGGGAAAACTCCAGCGCCGTCATCGACGGCGGTTTCTCCACGCCGCGCGAGGCCAGCAGCCGGAGCAGCTTCGCATAGAACGTCCGGCCGCGCCGCTGCTCGGGCCGCAGCGCCCGGCCGCGCCCGAACGGCCAATCGCCGTGGCGCTGCGTCCACCAGCGCATCACGAGAACGGTGAAGCAGCCGACGGCCGCCGCCAGCAGCCACCATTCCCGCCGGCGCGCCGCCCACTCCCAGGCGGCCGCCCCGTGCGCCTTGGCCGCGTCCATCCAGCGCAGCGAGCGCGTCTGCCAGGCCGCGCCCTGCACGCGCATTTCCCGGAAGGCCGCCACCTGGTCGCGGACGCTGTAGCGCATGATGTACCGGTCCCAGGAAATCCACAACGTGTCGAAGAACTGCCGCGCCCGGCTCAGCGCCCCGGCGCCGGACGCCTCGACCGAGGGCGTGGGGTCGAAGGGATACCAGCCCGAGCGGGGGAAGTAGACCTCCACCCAGGTGTGGGCGTCCTGCTGACGGACCGTGAAATAGTTGCCGAAGCCGTTCCACTCGCCCTGCAGGAATCCGGAGACCAACCGGGCCGGGATGCCCAGCCCCCGCAGCATCAGCGTCATGGCGGTCGCATAATACTCGCAGTAGCCCGCCTTTTGCTCGAAGAGAAAGTCATCGATGGCGCTGAGCTGCCTGGGCGGTTTCACGTCCAGCGTGTAGCGGTAATTGTTCTGCAGATAGGCCTCGATCCGGCGGGCCTGCTCCAGCACCGGCAGCGGGGAGGGCCCGGCGCCGCCGGCGTCGAGGCCGACGATCTCCCGGGCCAGCCGCATCAACCGTTCGGAGCCGTCGGGCAACTGCAGCAGGGCCGCCGGCGGCTGGCGATAATCGGCCGTCATGATGCGCGTATCGGGCTCCGCCAACCGTGGGACCACCGAGTGGACCTCGTACCGAAGCCGCGCCGCCGGCGCGGCGGGCAGCAACAGCGTCGATTGGCCGTCGATCCGGAGGCCGGCCAGGCGGCCGCCGACCGCGGTCGCCTCGGCGGCCGCGAACACGACGGCGCTCTCGATCGGCTCCAGGGTGATCTCCTGCCGCAACGTCACGCCGGTCGAAGCCCGGCGCGCGGCCGGCGTCGCCAGCCGGAACCATCCGTCCCCGCCCCGGGGAACGAACGCTCGGGCCCGCTGCCGGTTCTGCCAGCCGGCGCCGTCGTAAAAATCATAGGCCGTCCCGCGCCAATAAAAGGCGTGGCGCGGCAGCACGCCGCTTATCGTCAGGCCGACCCGCATCACCACCGTGGAATCGAGCTTGACCGCGCCGATCGTGCCCAGATCGACCCGCTCGGAAAAGCCGACCAGCCGCACCGGTTCCCCGCCGCCGCCCTGCTGCAGAAATCCCGATCCCATGCGGGGAAGGATGAAGAAAATGGCCAAGGTCAACAGAAACGTGCCGACGGCCGTGCCGGTCGTCATCATGAAAAAGGGCCAGCGGATCACCGGCGCCAGCACCCCCGCGCCGTCCCCGCCCGGCCGGCCGATAGACGCCAGCACCTGCTGCTCGGCCTCCAATTGCAGCGTATAGAGCATGAGCGTCCAGGGCGCGAGCACGACGTAGCAAGCAAAGATGATGCCATAGGGCAGCTCGGCGGGCGCCGAGGTGGACGCCAGCAGTTGAAAGAAGCCGATCAGATAGAGGTGCAGGTAGTCCCGGCTGCGCGTCAGGGTCAACAATTTGTAGAGCATCACGTAGAGCAGCAGGTGGAGGCTGGCGGATAACAGGCCTTCGGCCAGCACCACCCATTCCAGCACGAACCAGAGCAGCGCGGCCACGGTCAGCCACTGCCACGTCTCGGCCGACAGCCAGGGCCGGGAGCCGGCGCGCACGCGCACCGCGCTGACGCCGATCGCCCCGTAGCCGGCCGCCGTCAGCCACGGCGAGAGCAGCCCGCCGACCCACAGAATCGTCAAGGAGGAAAGCAGCAGGCACCAGGTGACCACTTGCAAGGCGGAAAGAATCGGCACGGCCTAGTCGTCCTCCCGGTGGACGCGGGCCGGCTCATTCGGGCAGGTCACCAGGCGCCGGATCAAATTCGGCGCGCCGGCCGGCCATTCAGCCTCCTCCCACAACCTGAGGACGATCCAGAGCTCGTCCGGCCGCCGCTGACGCAATAATTGCGCCGGCGACTCGGCCGCGTGGCCGGGCTCGGGCTGCGCGGCCCACGCGCCCGCCATCTGTTCGAGCAGTCCGCGAGGGGCTTCGCTGCCGAG
>JBFMAJ010000121.1:0-6334 GCA_040755775.1 Nitrospirota bacterium | reverse complement strand
GGCCGGCTCAAAACCGCCGGCCACCTGTACGAAGAGGAGGGCGCCACCTGGGTCGCCACCACGGCGTTCGGAGACGACAAAAACCGGGTCGTGATCCGGCAGAACGGCCAGATGACCTATTTTGCCTCGGACCTCGCCTATCACATGGATAAATTCGATCGCGGGTTCGATCAGATCGTCGACGTCTGGGGCGCCGACCATCACGGCTATGCGCCCCGCGTCTGGGCCGGCATGGAGGCGATGGGCTATCCCCGCGACCGGCTCGGCATCGTGCTGGTCCAGCTCGTCAATCTGCTCCGCAAGGGCAAGCCGGTCAGCATGTCGACCCGCGCCGGCGAATTCGTCACGCTTCGGGAAGTGCTCGACGAGGTCGGCCGGGACGCGGCGCGCTTCTTCTTCCTGATGCGCCGGTGCGACAACGCGCTCGATTTCGATCTGGAGCTGGCCAAGGCGCAATCGGAGGAAAATCCGGTCTACTACGTCCAGTACGCCCACGCGCGCCTCTGCAGCATGCAGCGCCAGGCGCAGGAGCGCGGCGTCGCGCTGCCGGAGGGCGACGTGGATCTGTCACCGTTGACGTTGGACGAGGAACAGCGGCTGTTGCGCGCCCTGTCGCTCTATCCGTCGGTCATCGAGGCGAGCGCCCGGCTCCTGGAGCCGCATCGCGTCATCTTTTATCTGCAGGAGCTGGCCGCCGTGTTGCACGCCTACTACAACAAACATCGAGTGCTGACCGATGACCGGGCCCGCAGCCTGGCCCGGCTGGCGCTGATGCAGGCGATCCGGATCGTCCTGGCCAACGGTCTTACGTTGATGGGCGTCACGGCTCCTGAACGCATGTAATGGACACGCGCACCACAACCGGCTTCTTTCAGGTCTTCGCCACCGATCCTTCAAGCGCCGCGCGCGCGGGATGCCTGAGCACGCCGCACGGCGAGGTGGCCACGCCCGCCTTCATGCCGGTAGCCACGGCCGGCGCCGTCAAAGGCCTGGCGCCGCAGGAGCTGACGCAGTTGGGCGCCCAGATGCTGCTGGCCAACGCTTATCATCTCTACTTGCGGCCCGGCCACCGGCTCATCGCCGACCTGGGCGGGCTGCACCGCTTCATGGCCTGGCCCGGGCCGATCCTGACCGACAGCGGCGGCTTTCAGGTTTTCAGCCTGGCCAAACTCTGCGCCATCGATGACGACGGCGTCAGCTTCCGGTCGCACCTGGACGGGTCGCTGCACCGGTTCACGCCCGAGCTGGCGATCGACGTGCAGACGGCGTTGGGCGCCGATCTGGTGATGACGTTTGACGAATGTCTCCCCTATCCGTGCGAGGAAACGCGGGCCGAAGCCGCCTGGGCGCGCACCTTCCGGTGGGCGATGCGCTGCCGGGCGGCGCACCGCGCCCTGCGGCCCGCCTCCGCGCTCTTCGGCATCGTGCAGGGAAGTGTCTATCCCCGCCTGCGCCGGCAGTCGGCGCAACAATTGGCGGAGGCGGAATTCGACGGCTACGCGCTGGGCGGGCTGTGCGTCGGCGAGCCGAAGGCGCAGACGCTGGCCGCCGTCGAGGAGAGCGTGGCCGCGCTGCCGCCGCCGGCGCCGCGCTATCTGATGGGCGTCGGCCTGCCGGAGGATCTGGTGGAAGGCGTGTGGCGGGGAATCGATCTGTTCGATTGCGTGATGCCCACGCGCCACGCGCGCACGGGCTGGCTCTTCACCAGTACCGGACGGATCCTGATCAAGCAGGCGCGCTATGCCCGCGATGAGTCGCCGATTGACCCGGCCTGCGCCTGCGAGACCTGCCGCACCCATTCCCGGGCCTACCTGCGCCATCTGTTCGTGGCGAATGAGCTGCTGGCCGTTCGCTTGCATACGACGCACAATCTCTATTATTATCTGACGCTCATGCGCCGGATGCGCGAGGCGATCGCCGCCGGCCGGCTGGGGGAATTCCGGCGGGAGTTTTACCGGATGCGGAGCACGGAGGAGGCGTGATGGTCAAGACAGTCCTGCAGTGGATCGCCGCCCCGGCGTGGGCGCAGGCGCCCTCCGGCGGCGGGCCGGCCGCGCCCGGCGGCGGCCCGGCCGGCCTCATCAGTTTTATTCCGTTTCTCCTGATCTTCGTCTTGTTTTATGTGCTGATGATCCTGCCGCAGCAGCGCCAGCGGAAAAAGCATCAGGCGATGCTGGCCGCGCTGAAGAAAGGCGATCGCGTGGTGACCAGCAGCGGGCTGATCGGCTCGATCACCAACATCCACGACGACGTCGTCACGCTGCAGATCGCCGAGAACGTGAAGGTCAAGATGCTCCGCAGCGCGATCGCCTCCCTGCGCACCGACGCCGAGAGCGGGAGCTGACGGCCCGTGAAGCGTCGCATCGGCGTGCGGCTGGCCGTCATCGCGGCGACGGTCGTCGTCTCCGCCGTCCTCTTTTTGCCCTCCACGCCCTGGTACCAATCGATGCCCGACTGGTGGAAGCGCTGGCTCCCCAGCCAGGGCGTCACCCTCGGGTTGGACCTGTTGGGCGGCATGCACGTGGTGCTGGCGGTGGAGGCGGAGAAGGCGGTCGAGGGCGCGATCGACCGGACGCTGGCGACGCTGCCGGGCTCCATGGCCACGCAGCAGCTGTCCGGCGTCACGGCTGAGCGGGTCGGCCCATTCGAGCTGGCGCTGCTCTATCCAAGCGACGAGGCCAAGGACACGTTGACCGCCTTCATGGATGACGGCTATCCCATGCTCTATAATGTCGACCGGGTCGCGCCGGCCGAGGGCCGGCCCGGCCGCCTCATCTACCGCGTGCGCGAGGGCGATCAGGCCCGGATCAAGGACAGCGCCATCACCCAGGCGCTGGAGACGATCCGCAATCGCGTCGATCAATTCGGCGTCGCCGAGCCGCTGATCCAGCGGCAGGCGGCCAATGAGATTCTCGTGCAACTGCCGGGCATCAAGGAGCCGCAGCGGGCGCTGGAGCTGATCGGCAAGACGGCCCAGCTCGAGTTCAAGCTGGTGAGCGAAGAGAGCCCCGCCTGGAGTAAACTGCCCGCCAGGGTGCCGCCTTCGCAGGAAGAGGCCATCGCCAAGGAAACCGCGGCTCAACTGGCGCCCGACGAGGAGCTGCTCTACGAGCGCATCGTCGATCCGGAGACGGGCGAGGCGCGCAAAGCGCCCTATATCCTCAAGCGGACCGCCGTACTGACCGGCGATCTGCTGACCGACGCGCGCGTCACCATCGGCCAGTTCAACGAATCGCAGGTCTCCATCACCTTCAACAGCATGGGGGCGGAGCTGTTCAAGAAAGCGACGACGGAGCACGTGAAAAAGCGGCTGGCGATCGTGCTGGACAATACCGTCTATTCGGCGCCGGTCATTCAGGAGCCCATTTCCGGGGGCCGGGCGCAGATCACCGGCAATTTCACCACCCAGGAGGCGAACGACCTGGCCATCGTCCTGCGGGCCGGCGCACTGCCCGCCCCGGTGAGGATCATCCAAAACGTGACCGTCGGGCCGACGCTGGGGCATGACTCGATCGAAGCCGGCGTCAAGGCCGCCCTGCTGGGCGCCGCGCTGGTGCTGCTCTTCATGGCGGTCTACTACCGGCTGGCGGGCGTCATCGCCGATCTGGCGCTGATCTTGAACATTGTGCTGTTGGTCGGCGCGCTGGCGGCCTTCAACGCCACGCTGACCCTGCCCGGGATCGCGGGCATTATTTTGACGATCGGCATGGCGGTCGATTCCAACGTGCTGATTTTCGAACGCATCCGCGAAGAGCTGCGGCAGCAGCGGCCGGTGCGCCTCGCCATCGACGCCGGCTACGAGAAGGCGTTCGTGACGATCATCGACTCGCACGTGACCACGCTGATCACGGCGGTCGTCCTGTTCCTGCTCGGGACGGGGCCGATTAAGGGCTTCGCGGTGACATTGAGCCTGGGGGTGACGATCAACCTGTTTTCCTCCATTGTCGGCACGCGCGTCATTTTCGACTGGATCGGCGGCCGGCGCAAACTGGAAACCCTGAGCATTTAATGGTACCGAGCATCGAAGATAGCGTCTCGCTTCGCTCGACGTAAAAGGAAAGGCGCGCATGCTGGAAATCCTGGGCAAAACCAACGTTGATTTCATGGGCAAGCGCCTCTACGCGTTCATCTTGTCGGGAGCGCTGGCCGCGCTCGGGCTGCTGGCATTCACCCAGATTGTGCGGGGGCAGGCGAATTTGGGCATCGATTTTTCCGGCGGCACGGCCGTGCAGTTGCGATTCGAGCGGCCGGTCGAGATCGGGGCCGCCCGCGCGGCGCTGGCCGAGGGCGGCCTGGCCGACGCCGAATTGCAGGAGATGACGTCGGAGGGCGCGCTGCTGGTGCGCATCAAGCGCCAAACCGCGATCGAGGAGCGGGCGGCGGAGCGGATCGGCGAGCTGCTGCGGGCGAAGTTCCCCGGCAACGCGCTGACCGTGGAGGGCACCACCGAGATCGGTCCGACGGTGGGCCGGAAGCTGCGCGACGACGCCGCGCTGGCGACGACCATCGCGATGGTCGGGATCATGATCTACATCGCCCTGCGGTTCGAGTTCCGGTTCGGCGTGGCGGCGGCGATCGCCACGCTGCACGACGTACTGGCGGTGCTGGGCGTGCTCTATCTGCTGGACAAGGAAATCACGCTGCTGATCGTCACGGCGCTGCTGACCCTGGCCGGCTACTCGCTGACCGACACGGTGGTGGTCTTCGACCGGATTCGGGAGAATCTTCGCCGGCGCCGGCAAGAGCCGATCCCCCAGGCGATCAACGCCAGCATCAATCAGGTGCTGTCGCGCACGGTGATTGTCTCGCTGACGACGTTTCTGGCCGTGCTCGCCATTTATCTGTGGGGAGGCGACGTCTTGAAAGATTTCTCGTTGGCGCTGCTCATGGGCGTCATCGTGGGCACCTATTCCTCGATCTTCGTGGCTAGCCCGCTCCTGATGCTGTGGCGGGGCGCCATCCGGATGTAGCCGGGAAGAGCGCCGGTGCCCCTGCCGATTCCACAGGCCGGCCGCCTCAGCGAGACGAAGTTGCCGACGCTGCTGCGCTCGCTCCAGCGCGCCGGAGCGACCGGCGTGCTCACCCTGACCCGCAACGACCAGACCAAGTCGGTCTATTTCAGCAACGGCGACATGATTTTCGCCGCCTCCCAATACGAGGACGACCGGCTGGGCGAAATGCTCCTAAAGTGGGGCAAGATCACGTTTGCCCAGTACGAAACGTCGGTCCGGCTGCTCCGGGAAACGGGGAAGCGCCAGGGCATGATTCTGGTCGAGCAGGGCGTGCTGACCCCGAAGGATCTCTATCAGGCGGTCACCGCGCAGGTGAAGGAGATCATCCTCAGCGCCTTCACCTGGCTGGACGGGCACTACCGCTTCGAGCCGTCGCCCCTCAAAACCGACGACATCTTTGCTCTGCGCATGAGCTCCGGATCGCTGATCTACGAGGGGATTCGGCGGATCACCGACTTCACCCGGTTGATCCGCCTGCTGCCGCCGCTGGACGCGGTCCTGGCGATGACGGCCGATCCCCGGGACCTGTTTCAGCCGATCTCCGTGACGCAGGCGGAGCGGGAGTTCTTGCTGCTGGTGGACGGCGAACGGACCATTCGGGAGCTGCTCAACGACGCGATGCTGCCGGCGCTGCCGGCGGTTCAGATGATCTATTTTTTGCTGGCGACGGGAATCGTTCAGATCAAAACGGCCATGGCGGCCGAGGAAACCTCCGAAGACTCGCGCAGCCGCATCGAGCTGGAGCTGGAAGCGCTGATCTCGGAAGCGATCAGCCGGAAAAAAGAGGAAGAGGCGGAGAGCGTCGAGCTCTTCGAAGAAGAGCCCGACGCGGAAAAGGCGGTCAGCTTCGAGTCGATCCGGCGGATTTTTGAAGCGCTTGAGGGAAAGAATCACTACGACGTGCTCGGCGTGGAGCCGGCCGCCACGCCCGCAGAGATCAAAAAAGCCTACTTCCGGCTGGCCAAGGCCTACCATCCCGACCGCCATCATCAACCCGGGATGGAGGAGGCCCGCGACATGCTGGAAACGCTCTTTGACCGCCTCACGCAGGCCTACGATACGCTGATCAATGACGCCGCCCGCCGGCGCTATGATGAGGCCAGGGCGATGCAGCGCCATCCGCCGTCTCGTCCCAAGCCGGAAGAAGCCGTGCAACGGGCGCAGCAGGCGGCCGAGCAGTGCCGGCGGGGCGAAGCGGCGTTAGTGCGAGGGAACGCCGGCGAGGCGATCTATTGTTTCGAGTGGGCGATTCAATTGGACGGGAAAAAGGCGCGCTATCACGCGCTGCTGGGGCAGGCGCTGGCGGCCGCGCCCGGACGGCT
>JBFMAJ010000120.1:0-6406 GCA_040755775.1 Nitrospirota bacterium | reverse complement strand
GCCCGGGCGGCCCGCGCCGGCCGATCGTGGGCCGGATCTCGATGGATCTGATGATGCTCGACCTGACCGATCCGCCGGAGGCGGCGATCGGCGACGAGGTGGTCTTGCTGGGCTCGCAGAGCGGCGAACGCATCACGGCCGAAGAGCTGGCCGCCTGGGCCCAGACGATTCCCTATGAAATTCTCTGCGCCGCCGGCAGCCGGAACCCGCGCCGTTACCTGGACGCCGACGATCGGCCCAACGATCGGCAATGACCCGCCGCGGCTGCGCCCGATCGATCCTGGCCGTCGGGTTGTCGGCGCTCTTTGCCGCCGGACCGGCCTGGCCGGCGACTCCGGCGACGGCCCACAAAACGGCCGATGACGCGCTGCTTCGCAGCGCCCACTACACGGCGATGGACGCCCAAGAGAATCGGCTTCCCGGCCCGCTGCTCTTTTCCCATCGCCAGGGCTCCCGGCTCGAGTGGGGCGTGCGGCCGCTGGTGTCGATGGTGTCGGACGGCGGCCGCCGTGAGTTCAATCTCCTCTACCCGTTGCTGACCCACCGGTCGAGCCCCGGCGGCAGCCATGGCCAACTGCTGCAATTCATCCGCTGGTCGTCCAGAGCCGGGGCCGGCCCCGGAACCGAGTGGATGGTCTTTCCGCTCGTCGCCTATCAATCGGCCACGCCGGCATCGAGCGCCGGCTTCGCGCTCTTTCCCCTCTACGGCTCGCTGCGCAATTTTTTCGGCCAGGAGCGGCTGCGCTTCACCCTCTTCCCGGTCTGGCTGTCGCTGGATCGCCGCGGCGTCACGAGCCGGTTCGTCCTCTGGCCGTTCGTCGGCTGGTACGCCAGCGGGCCGGACGCCGAGCACCCGGCGCGCGGATGGAAGGCGTGGCCGTTCTACGGAACCTTCGCCCAGGAGGGCGTCAGAGAGGACCGTTTTATCCTTTGGCCCTTCTATATTGCGCAACGGCTGAACCTCGACACGGACGCGCCGCTGGAGCAGCGCCTGTTCCTGCCGTTTTACTCCTTTTCCCGCACGCCCGACGCCTCATCCACCTGGTGGGGCGTCTGGCCGCTGACCGTCGGCCGATCCAGCAACCGGGCGACGAATTATTCGGAATGGTGGGCGCTCTGGCCGCTGATTCAAGTCGGCCGGGGCGACCAGAAAACCGTGACCAGCGTGCTGCCGTTTTACCGGAGCTGGACGCGCGCGCGCGCGGTGGACTTCCTGGGCGTGACCACGGAAAGCGCCATGGCGTCCCGCACCATTCTCTGGCCGGTCTACCGCCACGTCAGCGAAACGGGCCCCGAGTGGCGCCGCGAACGCACGCGGCTGCTGCTGTTTCTCTACTCCGACGTGCGCGAGCAACGGGGTCCCGCGCCGTCTCAGGATGACCCGGCGGCGCCGGCGGAGCGGGCCTCGTCGCGCCGCATTGATCTCTGGCCCCTCTTCACCTATAATGCCACTGCCGACGGCGCCGTCGCGTTTCAGACGCTGGCGTTGGTCGAAGCGGTGTTGAATACCGAGGCGATCAAGCGGAATTATTCGCCGCTCTGGAGCGTGGCCGCCTACCGCCGGGACGCCGGCGGCGCCAGCGGCCTGTCCTTGTTGTGGGGCCTCGTGCAGTGGCGCGCCGGCGAGCGCGAACGGTCGTTGCGCCTCTTCTATTTGCCGCGACTGCGGTGGGTGCATGACCCGGCCGATTGAGCCGATGATCCGCGTCGCCCGCGCGACGGGCGAGGCCCTGTTCCTGCTGGCGGAGGCCGTCTGGGCCTGCCGGCTGGCGCCCTTGAACCTGCCGAAAATTTTCACCCAGATGGCGGAGATCGGCGTCGCCACGCTGCCCATCACGTCGATGATCGCCCTGTTCATCGGCGGCGTGCTGGCGCTGCAGACCGGCTCGGTGCTGGCCGACTTCGGCATCCAGGGCACGCTGGGCGGTATCGTCGGCGTCTCCATGGTCAAGGAGCTGGGCCCGGTGATGACGGCGATTCTGGTCACCGGCCGGATGGGCTCGGCCATGGCGGCCGAGATCGGCGCCATGAGCGTCTACCAGGAAATCGACGCGCTGAAAACGATGAACATCAATCCCGTCCGCTTTCTGGTCATGCCCCGCCTGCTGGCCACCGTGATGGCGCTGCCCGTGCTGGTCATTTACGCTGACGTGATCGGCTGGATCGGCGGCGGCATCGTCTCGACGGTGAATCACCGCATCAACATTCCGTTCCGGCTCTACATGCGGAACCTCACCGACACGGTCGACTTCGAGGACATCACCAACGGGCTCATCAAGGCGATGGTCTTCGGCGTGATCATCGCCGTCACCTGCTGCTACGTCGGCCTGCGCACCAAGGGCGGCCCTCGGGAAGTGGGCCAATCGGTCACGAAGGCCGTCGTCGTCTCCTTCGTCCTCATTTTGATCTTCGATTACATCGTGACCCGGGTGTTGTTCCTCTAGGCGGCGCATGGGCCTGTTTCGGCGTCGAAGAGCGGCATCGGACGAGCGCGCGCCGGCGCGCCGGTACGACGAGTCGACCCCCGTCGGCGTGGAGATCCGCGGGCTGGAAAAACGGTACGGGGACAAGCGCGTGCTGGCCGGCGTCGATTTGGCCGTGGCCCCCGGCGAGACGGTCGTCATCATCGGCGGCAGCGGCCAGGGCAAGAGCGTGCTGCTGCGCCACATCATCGGGCTGGAGGCGGCCGACGCCGGCACGGCGCTGGTCGGCGGCCTTCCGAGCGTCGATCCCGCCATGCGGGCGCGGTACCGGATCGCCATGGTGTTTCAGTCCTCCGCCCTGTTCAACTCGATGACCGTGGGCGAAAACGTGGGCCTCTGGCTCGTGGAGCATCATGTGTTCCGGAGGCCGGAAGAAGTCGACGCCGTGGTGCAGCGCTGCCTGGCCATGGTCGGGCTGGAAGGCTCCGCCGGTCTCACGCCGGCCACATTGAGCGGCGGCATGAAAAAGCGCGTCGCCATCGCCCGCGCCCTGGCTATGAACCCCGATCTGATCCTCTACGACGAGCCGACGTCCGAGCTGGACCCGCTGGTCTCGGACACGATCAGCCGGGTCATCGTCGAGCTGAAACAGCGGCTGCGGCTCACCTCGCTGATCGTGAGCCACGACCTGCGCATGGCCTTCGCGATCGCCGACCGCATTGCCATGATCCACGAGGGGCGGATCATCGCGGAGGGCGCGCCCCAGGCGATCCGGGCGGATCACAACCCGCTGGTGCGGCGATTCATCGCCGCCGAGCTTCAGCCGTGACGCGCGCGGAGTTGCGTTCGCTCCCCGATGTAGTACAATCGGGCATTGCGTTGCGAGGGGGCGCGGCCAGGACAAGGAGGATGGGATGAAGCCGTCAACGCCGATCAAGGTGGGATTGTTTTTCATCGTCGGCATCACCGTGCTGCTGGTCGTCTATGAGCTGTTGGGCGGCCTGGACTTTCTCACGCGCGGGGCGCGATACGTCACCGCGTTCGCGTCGGCCAACGGTCTTCGCGTCGGCGACCCGGTCCGCCTCTCCGGGGTGGAGATCGGCGCCATCACCGATTTGCGGCTGGTCGAGCAGGCGATCGAGGTGGAGCTGCGGGTCGATCCGGAGACGGTCATCCGGGCCGATTCGGTCGCCACGATCAAATTCACCAGCCTGCTGGGCGCCAACTTCATCGACATCACCTTCGGCTCGCCGACAGCGGCCGTGCTGCCGCCGGGCAGCCGGATTCCCAGCAAAGAGGGCGCCGATCTGAACACCATCGTCGCCCAGGCGCAGGAGCTGACGACGTCGCTGAACCAGAACCAGCAAAAATTCTTCGACAAGCTCGGCGACGTCATGGGCGACGAAAAGGGCGGGCTCAAGGATACGGTGAGCAACCTCAACGGGCTGCTGACCGACATCCGGGCGGGCAAGGGCACGCTGGGCCGGCTGGCCACCGACGACAGCCTCTACGTGGAGTTGAAGGGCAGCTTCGAGCATCTCAACACCGTCGCCGAAAAAATGGCCCGGGGAGAAGGCACACTGGGCCGGCTGGCCACCGATGAGACGCTCTACGTCCGGCTGACCGACACCATGGACGGCCTGCAGGAAATCACGCAGAAGATTCGCGCCGGCGAGGGGACGCTGGGCAAGCTCGTCACCGACGATTCCCTCTTTGTGGAGACCAAGGCGCTGGCCACGAGCTTGAACAGCGTCATGAAAAAGATCGAGAGCGGCGAGGGCACGCTGGGCAAGCTGGTCATGGACGACGCCCTCTACAACGAAGCGATCGACGGGTTGCACCAATTGAAGAAAACCGCCGAGACCGCGGAGGATCTGGCCCCGTTGACGCCCATTCTGGCCGTGGGAACGACGTTGTTTTAGCCGTTCACGCCCCTGATGTCCTCTCTCGCCATCCGCGCCGACGCGGTCAGCCAATCCTACCGTCACTATCAGGTCCTGCGCGACGTCTCGTTTGAGCTGGCCGCCGGCTCCTGCTACGCACTGTTCGGCCCCAACGGCGCCGGCAAGACGACGCTGCTGAAGATTCTGGCCACCGTGCAGCGGCCGTCGGCCGGCCGGTTCGAGCTGCTGGGGCGGGACGGGATCGCCGACCGGGCAACCGTCCGGGGGCAGTTGTTCTTTCTGGCCCATGGATCGCATCTGTACGACGACCTGAACGCCATCGAGAATCTGCGCTTCGCCCTGGGGCTGCGCGGCCTGGCGCCGGCCGACCGCGACATGAAGCTCGCGCTGGACCGCGTCGGGATCGGCGCCTTTGCCGACCTGCGCACCCGCTACTTCTCCGCCGGCATGAAAAAGCGGCTGGCCATCGCCAAGGCGCTGCTGGCGCAACCCCGCCTGCTGCTCATGGACGAGGCCTATGCCTCGCTCGATGAGAAAGGGATGGCCCTGGTAAATCTGCTGATCCGCGAAAGCCGGCAGCGGGGCGCCGCCGTGTTTCTCTCGTCGCACGACCGGGCCAAGGCCGCCGAAGTCGCCGACCGGGCCGGCGTGCTGCGCCAGGGACGGCTGCACGAGGTGCCCATCGCGGAGCTGTTGACCTCACGTGACCTTTTTTAAGGCCATCGGCTGGATCCTCTGGAAGGATCTCGTCAGCGAGTTGCGCAGCCGCGAGAGCATCTCCTCCATGCTCTTTTTCGCCCTGGCCGTCCTGCTCATTTTCAGCTTCAGCTTTGCGATGGACCGGGAGGCGGTCCGCGAGCTGATCGCCGGGGTGATGTGGGTGGCCTTCGGCTTCACGGGCATTATCGGATTGGGCAAATCGTTCACCATTGAGCTGCAGAATGATTGCCTGGAGGCGCTCCAGATCAATCCCTTGTCCAAGGGAGCCATCTATCTGGGCAAGCTTCTGGCCAATCTGCTCTTCATCGTCTGCGTGGAGCTGCTGTTGCTGCCGCTCTTCGTGATCTTTTTCAACCTGGAGATTGTTGGAAAACTCCCCCTCCTTCTGGTTATAATGATCGGCGGCACGCTGGGCCTGTCGGCCCTCGGCACGCTCTTTTCGGCCCTGACGGCGCAGATCCGGGCGCGGGAGGTGATGTTTCCAATCCTCCTGCTTCCGATGGCGGCGCCGGTCTTCATCGGGGCGGTCGAGGCGACGCGCGCGGTGCTGGCCGGGCAACCCTTCGCGCTCTACCGGCCGTGGCTCGATTTGCTGGGGATATTCGATCTCATTTTCATCGTGGCGTCGTTTTGGATCATCGATTTCGTGCTGGACAACTGAGTCGCGGCTGATCCTATGTCAGGATTCATTCTCTGGTTGCGTCGATACCAAGGGTGGGTGGGAGCCGCCGGCGGGCTGGCGACGGCGGCCGGCCTCTACCTGGGGCTGGCGGCTTCGCCGCCGGACTACTATCAGGGCGAGGTGGTCCGGATCATGTACGTGCACGTGCCCCTGGCCCACAGCTCGCTGCTGGCCTACGGCGTGCTCTTCGGCGCCAGCGTCTGGTATCTGTGGAAGCGCGACCCGATCGTCGACAACGCGGCGCACGCCGCGGCCGGCATCGGCGTCTTTTTCACCGCCGCCGCCCTGGTGACCGGCTCGATCTGGGCCAAGCCCACCTGGAATACCTGGTGGACCTGGGATCCCCGGCTGGTTTCCTTCACCGTCCTGCTGCTGATCCTGATCGGCTATTTGATGCTGCGGATGTTCATCGACGAACCCGAGCGCCAGGCGCGCTTCGCGGCGATCCTGGCGATCATCGGCGGCATCGATCTGCCGATCGTGAAGTTTTCGGTCGAATGGTGGCGCACGCTCCATCAGCCCCTGTCGGTCTCGCCCCGCGGCGTCAGCTATTCGGGCGACATCCTGACGCCGCTGCTGGTCATGGGCGTGGGGGTCTCCCTGCTCTTCGTCTACATGCTGGTCCTGCGGACGCAACTGCTCTACCTGCGCCAATTGCTGGAAGCAAAAAAAGGCCG
>JBFMAJ010000119.1:0-6460 GCA_040755775.1 Nitrospirota bacterium | reverse complement strand
CGTGATCCCGTCAATGACGCGCTCCCCTGAAGAGACCATCGCCGCCGGCTGGGCGGCATTCGAGGCCGAACCGATCGGCCGGCTGCTGCGCGCGCTGGCGCGGCAGGCCGGCGGCGACTGGCATTTGGTCGGCGGCGCCGTGCGCGATCTGGCGCTCGGCCGGCCGGTCAAGGACATCGACCTCGTAGTGCGCGGCCTGCCGATCGAGCGGCTGCGGAGCGCGCTGGACGGCGCGGGGCGGGTGGATCTGGTGGGCAAGCATTTCGGCGTGCTGAAATTCGTTCCCCGGGACATCGACGTGGCCGAGCCGATCGACGTCGCGCTGCCGAGAACCGAGCATTCGATCCACCAGACCGGCGGCTACAGGGATTTCGCCGTCCAATCCGATCCCAATCTCCCGATCGAAGACGATCTCCGCCGGCGCGACTTTACCATCAACGCCATGGCCTGGGAGCTGGCCTCCCCCCGATTGATCGACCCATTCGGCGGACGCGATGATCTGGCCGCGCGGCGGATCCGGGCCGTCGGCCGGGCCGCCGAGCGCTTTGCCGAAGATTACTCCCGGCTGCTGCGGGCACTGCGGCTGGCCTGCCAGTTGGACTTTCAGATCGAGCCGGAGACCTGGGCGGCGATCACGCAGACGATCGGCCATCTGAACGATACGTCCAGCATGGCTGGCCCAGAAGCCGAATTTATCGTGCCGCGGGAGACGATCGGCAAGGAGCTGGTTCGGATGTTCTGGCTCGCCCCGACGCGGGCGCTCGATCTGGTCGACGGCTCCGGCGCGGCCGCCGCGCTGATGCCCGAGCTGCTCGCGATGAAAGGCTGCCCGCAGCCGCCCAATTACCACAGCGAAGGCGACGTCTGGGTTCATACCCGCCTGGCGCTGAGCCGGCTCGAGTCGGATCAATTCGACCGGGCCTTCCCCGGCGAGCGGCCGAGCGCCGAGCTGATTTTCGCCGTCCTGCTGCACGACGTGGCCAAACCGGTGGCGCTCAAGACGCCGGAGCGGGACGGCACCGACCGCATCCGCTTTGACGGCCATGACCGGATCGGCGCCGCGATCGCCCACGCCATCGCCCTCCGGCTGAAGCTCTCCAGTTTCCCGCACGGCACGGCGCTGCACGTGGACGCCGATCGGCTCGCCTGGCTGGTGGGCCACCACCTGTTGACAATGAGCGGCCCGGTCGAACAGATGAAAAACTCCACAATTGAGCGATATTTTTTTTCAGCCGACCGCCCGGGCAGCGCCTTGCTGCAACTGATCTGGGCCGACAGCTCGGCCACCATCCATGAGCGCGGCGAGGCCGATATGACCACGTTCGAAGCGCTGAGAGAACGTCTCGCGCAGTTGGAGCGATTGAGCGCCGAGCGCCACCGGCTGCCGCCGCCCCTGCTCGACGGCCACGCGATCATGCGGCTGCTGCGGCTTTCGCCCGGGCCGAAAGTGGGCGAATGGCTGACCATCGTCCGGGAGGCCCAATTGGCCGGCACCGTCACGACGGCGCAGGAAGCCGAGGCCTTTCTGCTTGAGCAGGCCTCCGCCGGCGGCGAATCTCCGCCTTCCGCCGCCAAGCCGGCACGGCGCCAGCGCTAGTGTTCGCATGCTCACGCTTGCCCTCATTCGCCACGGAGAAACCGATTGGAACCGCGAGGGGCGCGTCATGGGACGGGGCGCGGTTTCTCTCAATGAAACGGGCCGGGCGCAGATCGCGCGGCTGGCCGAGCGGCTGAAGGCGGCCCCGGTCCGGGCGGTCTACTTCAGCCCTCTTACGCGCACGGCCCAATCGGCCGCCATCCTCGCCGCGTCATTGGGGCTGTCGCCCACGCCGGATGAGGGTTGGATTGAAACAAAAGTCACCGGCTGGGAGGGCAAGCTCTGGTCGGAACTGGCAGGCCATCCTCTTCGGCAGCGCTACTACACGGCGCCGACCGAGACCCGGCTGCCCGAGGGCGAGATGTTCGCGGAGGTGCGGCAGCGCACAGTGGCGGCGGCCGAAGCGCTGCTGGCGCGCCATCACGGAGAATGCGTGGCCGTCGTCACGCACGCCGATCCGATCCGCGCCGTGATCAGCCACTACCTGGGCCAGGAGCTGCCGGCGGCCCGCTATCTGAAAATCGACCACGCTACGCTGTCGCTGCTCGAGCTGAAAGACGGCGCCGGCGCCCTGCGCCTCCTGAACGCCCCGCCGGAATTGGTAAGGTTGCCGCCCGCCTCCGGCGTCTGACCTTATCCTTTCTCTTTATACGTCACCACCCGGCCCCACAAGTCCTTTGTGCCCCAGATGCCGCGGCGCAGCGCCTCCAACTGCACGATCTGGCTGTGGTCGACGAAGAGATTCACGTCGGGGCCGTAATTCTGAATGTACCAGGCGAACACCTCCGGATCGGCCGCCTCGAACATGATCTTCTCCAGCCCCAAGCCGCGAATAAATCTCGCGGCCACGTCGGTGCGCCATGTCTTCACGCTTTCGGTGATGCCCTCCGACTCGATCATGATCAGATAGGCTCCGGCGTCCAGAAACCGGCGGGCCTGCTCGATCGCCCACTCGGGATCCCGGGTGCCGGCCGCCTCCAGCTCCTCCGCGCGGCTGGCGCCCCCCGCGCCGAACTGAATGCCCACCTCCGGCTTGGCTTTCAGGCCGGCCTTCTGCACGCGTTCCACCAGCCGCAGCCAATCGTCCACCGGCAGGGTGATGAAGCCGCAGGATAATTCCACGATATCGAAACCGACGTTGCGGCACTCCTGGATGTAAGCGGGCGCCGCATCGGGCTGGCGCGCCAGCACATATTCGATGAATCCTCCGGTGGAGACCAGCACGTCATGGCGATGCGCCAACTCAATCAGGGCGCGCAGGGCGGAGCGTGGCATCAGGGAGAACGACCCTCCGGCGAATTTCAGCGAATCGACCGAGTCGCCCATCGTCTCCAGCACATCCTCCAGATAGCGCGGGCCCATCGGCGTGTAGTAGGGCCCTCGGATTTCAGTCCGCCCTTTCGCGCGCGGCTTGCGCTCGCGATCATTGATCCGGATGAATGAAAAGGCACGATCGTCCATGTCAAATCCTCGCTTTCTCCAGCAGTTGGATAAGATCGGTAACCCGTGCCCGCTCCAGCCGATCGACGGCCGAGATGATCTCGCCGCGCAGCGCTCCATCCGCATGAGGCGCGGCCAGCTGGTCGAATTTTTCGATCACGGCCTTCCATGACAGCGGCGACGTCACAAAACCGGGATAGTCCCGTTTTTCCTTGCGCAGAATACGGCCGTCGTCCAGATAGGCGCTGATCCGGGAGGGCATGGCGCCGGGAAACGCCGCGCTGAAATCCGGATCGACGCGAACAACGACCTTCTGAAGCAACTCCTGCACGTCGGCGCGGCGGATGCGCTCCACCTCATATTGCGGCGGCATCACCTGCCCGTCCAGCAGGGCCGCCGCCAGAATGTAGGGCAGACTGTGATCGGCGTCTTCCTTCGTTTCGACGTGAACCTTGGAGCCCTCCTCCCCGCCCCCGATGATATTGTAGGCCACGTCGAAGATATCCACGGTGATCTGGCGCACGTCCTTGGCGTGAAACCCGGTTTCGCGCTGCAGCTCCAGCAGACACTCGATCGAGGATTGCGAATGAATCTCGGCATTGTATTTTTTCAGAATCGTCCGGGTCACCCGCTCCAGATCCTCCCGCGACCAATCGATCTCGAATATGCCCGCGATCGACTCCATGAAGCCCTTGTTCCCTTCGAAGACCTCGAGGGGACCCGTGATGCCCTGCAGGGCAAGAAACGCCGCGTGCGTCGCGCCAAACGCGGTGTTGGGATAAGCCAGCCCCTTCCAATGAGACAGCTTGCCGGTGCGCGTCACCCGCAGCGCGTTGTACGCCGTGCCGCTGATGGCGATCGCGTGAGCGGTATTCTCCACGTCCAGCCGTAGCGCCTTGGCGACGCCGGCAGCCGCCGCGTACGCGCCCTGCGTGGTGTGATCGAAGCCCTTGGCGCGCACAGGCGCCTCGTCGCTGAGGCGGCATTGGACCTGGTAGGCGACCGCCAGCGCCAGCAGGAAATCCCGGCCGGTGGCGCCGGCGTATTCGGACGCCGCCAGCACGGCGGAGAGATTGTCGCTGGGATGGCAAGTCTCGCCCTTCGCGAGATAGCTGTCGTTGAAGTCCAGGAACCGGACCAGCGCGCCGTTGTAGAACGCGGCGCGATCCGGCGCCGTCCGCCCTCCGCCGACCAACGTGCAGAGCCCATTCCCGCCCACCCGGTCGAGATACCGGCGGATGGGAATGATCGGCTCCCCCCGCAGCGCGCCCAGTGCGCAGCCCAAAGAGTCGAGGGCGCGGATTTTCAGCTCGCGCACGGCATCGGCGGAGAGATCGGAAAAAGAGGCCCTGACGACAAACTCGGCGAGTTGCTGGACTTTCGTCATGGCTTTCCTCCCAAGGAAAGACGTCGCCCGACGAAAGGACGATCTATCGAACGGCCTTGCTATAGCCGGGCCAACACGCCCTTATTTATTTCACCCGCTTTCTCTTTGCCGGCCAGGATCTCAACGAGCGCCATGGCGAATTCCATGGCGGTGCCGGGACTACGGCTGGTGATGACGTTGCCATCGATCACCACGCGATGATCCGAATACGAAACCTTTCCCAACTTCGTTTCAACCGAAGGGTGGCTGGTCACCCGCTTGCCATCGATCAATCCCAGTCCCGACAGCACGGTGGGCGCGGCGCAGATGGCGGCCAGATATTTGCCCCGCGCCGCAGAGTCCTTGAGCAGTTGCTGGGTTGAGGCGCACTTCGCGAGGTATTCTGTACCCTGGGCTCCACCCGGCAAGACCACCATGTCGATATCAGCGGCTTTGACTTCAGAGATCGGCCGATCAGCCACCAGTCGAATCCCGTTTCTTCCCGTGATCGGATCCGGCGAGACGCCGGCCACGATCACCTCCACGCCGGCCCGGCGGAGAATGTCGATCACCGTCACCGCTTCAATTTCTTCGAAGCCTTGCGCAAGAGGAACCACGACGGTTTTCTTCATTGATCGCTCCTGGTGAGATGCGCGCCGACGGGACAGACTCATCTTAGAAAACCCCGCGAGGCCGAGTCAAGAAAGCGCTTGCGGCCCGGATGGCGCTTTGATAAGCTCCTGCGGCCATGCTGCAGGCGATCATCTTCGATTTCAACGGCGTCATCGCCAATGACGAGCCGCTGCACCTCGAAATGTTCCAAAAGGTGCTGGCCGAGCAAGGCATCCCGCTGTTTCGCGAGGAGTACTACCGCCATTTCCTGGGCATGGACGATCGCGACTGTTTCAAGGCCGTGCTGGCAGCGCGCCAGCGGCCGGCCGACGATGAGCTGGTGGAGATGCTGATCGCGAAGAAGGCCGACTATTACGCCCAGGCGATCACGGAGCGGCTGGTGATTTTCCCCGGCGCCGCGGAGATGATCGCCGCGGCGGCCGCCCGCTGGCCGCTGGCGATCGCCTCCGGCGCGCTCCGCCATGAAATCGAGCACATTCTCGCCGCCATCGGCCTCCGTCCGCATTTCTCCGCGATCGTCAGCGCGGAAGACGTGCGGCGCGGCAAACCCGATCCGGAATGCTTCAGAACGGCCCTCGACCGGTTGAACCGCGACCGAGACCGCGCCGCCCGGCCGCCGATCGAGGCCGACGCCTGTTTGGTGATCGAGGATTCGCCGTGGGGCATCACGGCGGCGCACGCCGCGGGGATGAAGTGCCTGGCGGTGACCAATTCCTATCCGGCCGATTCGCTCGCCGAAGCCGAACACGTGCTGGCGACACTCGAAAGCGTGCCGCTCTCAACGTTGGAAGGGCTGTTTTCGTAAATCGCCGTCCCTTATTCCCGTTTGCCGGCCAGCGCCCGGCGCACCATCGAGAGCTTTTCCAGAAATTTCTTTTCCGTGAGCACCGGCGTGGGGTTGTCCGTCACGACGGAAGACTCCAGCGTCACCCAGGACCGGCAGCCGGCGAACCGCGGCTCTTCCAGCACCGGAATCACGCGGGATAAACGGTACACTCGCACCCCCAGCACCGTCAGATCGGGCTCGCGCCGGTCGAACCGGTTGCGAATCTCTTCCGCCGACCAGATGTGGAAGGGCTCCAGCGCCGCGACCTCTTCCCATTGCTTTAATTGGGCGGCGAAAACCACTGTCGCATAGGCGCGCAGCTCGATGTAGTCGTCGATTTTTGGCCGCACGGTCTTGAGAAACTCGCGTTCCCTCTCCTTGATGCCCTCTCCCTGCTGGTGCGTGTAGGTGGGATAAAGAAAAAATTCCCGATAATCGACCGAAAAGCGCCCCTCCTCCTCGCTGATGCCGCCCTTGCGCAATAGGATAATCTGGCGGCCCGAGAGCAGCGCCTCGATGATGACGGCCCATTCTTTCAATCCCACGGTATTGGTGATTAACATCGGAGCGAATCAGGATTACACGGGTCCCTGCAAAA
>JBFMAJ010000118.1:0-6461 GCA_040755775.1 Nitrospirota bacterium | reverse complement strand
GGCCGATCAGGCGATCGTACCGCCCGCCGCCGCCGATCTCGTAGCCGACGCCGTCGACGAACAGATCGAACACGATGCCGGTGTAGTAGTCGAAGCCCCTGACTTCGCCAAGGTCGATCAACAGGGAGGCGCCGAAGCCGGCCGCCTCCACCCGTTTGTAGACGGCGGACAGCCGCTGGATGGCGTCCGCCAGCAGCCCGCCGTCATCCAAGTGCAACCGTTCGCGCGCGCGGCCCAGAATGTCCGCTTGGCCGATGCCGTCCAGCAGCACCTCCAGCCGGCGAAGCGATTTCGCCGGGAGCAGACCCTTCGCCAGCGTCAACAATTCGGCCCGGTCGCGCCGGGCCAGCGCATCCCGGAGCTCTCGCACGGCCGGCTCCGGCGCCTGAACCCCCTCCAGCAGGCCGGCAAAGATTCCCAGATGGCCGATCGCCGCCCGGCAGCCGGTCACGCCCAGCTTTTCCAGCGCGGACAGGGCCAGCGTGATGATTTCGGCGTCGGCCTCGGCGTCATTGGGCCCGATCAGCTCCGCGCCGATCTGGACCACTTCGCGATCGCGCCCCGCGTGGGCTTCTTCATGCCGGAAGACGGTCGCGCGGTAACAGAAGCGAAACGGCCCCGGCTGATCGGCCAGGAGTTGGGCGACCATCCGGGCGATCTGCGGCGTCACGTCGGGCCGGAGCATCATCAGCCGCCCGGTGGAGCGGTCGGCGAAGGTGTAGGCGCGGTCGGCCAGGCCCCCGCCGAGCGCCGGCCCCATGACGTCGAGGTATTCCACCAGCGGCGGAATCACCTCTTCGTAGCCCTGCCGGCCAAAATGCTCCAGCACCTGCTGCTCGAGCCGCCGCTGGAGACGGGCGCGTTCCGGCAGCAGCGAGGCCACGCCAATGGGACTCATCGCCCGCGGCTGTTTGGCGCGCGTCATGCTTGCTGGGCCCGCATGGGGTTAGAGCCTGATCTGCTTGGCGGAAAGAATCTGCGGCAAGCGGCGCAACTGCTCCAGCAAGGCCGGCTGCACGGGCGTGTCGATGCCGATCACCGAGATGGCGCGGGCGTTGGGCGCTTCCCGGCCCAGCTCCATCCTCGCGATATTCACGCCGTTGTCGCCCAGCAGCGTGCCGATTTTGCCGATGACGCCGGGCTGATCATTATTGACCAGCACCAGCATCGCCCCGGCGGGCGTCACTTCCAGCGGAATGTCGTTCACGCTGATGATGCGCGGCTCGGTGCGCTTGTAGAGGGTGCCGGCCACTTTTTCGACGCCCCGGTCGGTCTTGACCCTCAGCACCACCAGGCTGGTGAAATTGCCCGCGTCGCCGCCGCGCACTTCCCGCACCTCGATGCCCCGTTCCTTGGCCACGACCGGCGCGTTCACGTAATTGACGTTGTTTTCCAGGATCGGGTTGAGCAGCCCCCGCAGCGCGGCCACGGTCAACGGCGCCGCGTTCAGCTCCGACACCTCGCCGCGGTACTCCACCGTGATTTGTTGCAGGCCGCCTTCATAAATCTGCGCGACGAAGGCGCCCAGTTTCTCCGCCAGCAACAGGTAGGGTTGCAGCTTGGGCAGCAAATCGGCCGGCACGGAGGGCAGATTGGCCGCGTTCCGGATGATCCCGCGCACCAAATAGTCGGCGATCTGCTCGGCCACGGCGACGGCCACCTGCTCCTGCGCCTCCGTGGTCGCCGCGCCGACGTGCGGCGTGCAGACCAGCCCGTCCAGCGCCAGGAGCGGGTTGGCGGGATCGACCGGCTCCTTCTCAAAGACGTCGACCGCCGCGCCGGCCACCTTGCCGCTGGCCAGCGCGTCGTAGAGCGCGGCCTCATCGACGATGCCGCCGCGGGCGCAATTGACGATCCGCACGCCGGTCTTCATCAGCTTGAAACTGTCGGCATTGATCAGCTTGGTCGTTTCCGGCGTCAGCGGCACATGCACCGTGATGATGTCCGCCCGCCGGTAGAGCTCCTCCAGCGTCACCTGCTCCACGCCGAGCTTGCGCGCCGTTTCCGGCGACAGGTAGGGGTCATAGGCGATCACCTGCATCAGCAGCCCCTGCGCGAGCCGCGCCACGTGGCCGCCGATCTGCCCCATGCCGACGACGCCCAGCACCTTGTTGTACAGCTCCATGCCCATGAAGCGGCTTTTCTCCCACTTGCCCGCCTTGGTGGAGGCCGTCGCCTGCGGAATCATCCGGACCATGCTCAGCATCAGCGAAATGGTGTGCTCGGCGGTCGTGATCGTGTTGCCGCCCGGCGTGTTCATCACCACGATGCCCCGCCGGGTCGCCTCCGGCAGATCGACGTTGTCCAGGCCGGAGCCGGCCCGGCCGACCACTTTGAGCCGCGTCGCCGCCGCCAGCACCTCCTTGGTGACCTTGGTGGCGCTGCGCACCACCAGCCCCTCGTAGTTGGGGATGACGGAGAGCAATTCTTGCGGCGTCAGTTTGGTATTGACGTCGACCGTGAGTCCGGCGTCCTTCAGGATTTTGACGCCCTGCTCGGAGAGCTTGTCGCTGACCAGGACCTTCATGCCGATTTCGACGCGCCCATGAGGCGTTCCTGGGCCACGCCGACGCCCTTGCCCAGTTGGACCGTGTAGCCGAGCTCTTTGACGACCATCTCCACGGCCGCCACGGCGACGATCACGTCGAACGTGTCGGCGTAACCCATGTGGGCGATGCGGAAGACCTTGCCCTTGAGCTGGTCCTGCCCGCCGGCCGCGGTGACGCCGTAGCGCACGCGCAAATTTTTGTAAATTTGCTGCCCGTCGACGCCCGGCGGCGCTTCGACGGCCGTCAGGGCGTCGCTGGGCGACGTCTTCGCAAAGAGCGGCAGGCCGATCGCCTGCATCGCGGCCCGCATCGCCTCGGCCAGCCGGTGATTGCGGGCGAAAATCTTCTCCAGCCCTTCGGCCTTGAAGATCTTCAACACTTCCGCCAGGCCGACGATCAGGGAGACCGCCGCGGTATAGGCCGTCTGGTTTTTGGACTGCGCCTCGCGCTCCTTCTTGAAATCAAAATAAAACTTCACGTTCTTCGTGGAGGCCGCCTTCTGCCAGGCCTTGTCGCTCACGCTCACGAAAGCCAGGCCGGGGGGCAGCATAAAGGCTTTTTGCGAGCCGGTCACGACGACGTCCAGCCCCCACTCGTCGGTCTTCACGTCGAAAACGCCCAGCGCCGTGATCGCGTCCACGACCAGCAGCGTGCCCTCGTGGCGGCGCACCGCCTCGCCCAGGGCCTTGCAATCGTGCGCCACGCCGGTGGAGGTTTCGCTCGCCTGCACGTAGACCGCCTTGATCGACGGGTCGCGCGCGAGCGCGTCGGCCACCTGCTGCGGATCGACGGAACGGCCCCATTCCACCTTGATCTCTTCCACCTTGGCGCCGTACATCGCGCAGAGCTTGCCCCAGCGCTCGCCGAACTTGCCGCCGTTGATCACCAGCGCCTTTTCGCCGGGATTCAGAAAATTGGCCACCGCCCCTTCCATCCCGCCGGTGCCGGTGGAGGCCAGCGTCAGCACGTCATGGCGCGTCTGAAAAATCCATTTCAAATCTTCGCGAACCCGGCCGAATAATTCCGCAAATTCCGGCGCCCGGTGGTGGAAAATGGGCTGCGCCATCGCCAGCAAGACTTCCGGCGGCACCGGCGTCGGCCCGGGGGCCAGCAAATACCGTTTCTGCACGATGATTTCCTCCCGCGGTGGACGGCCCACGCTATCATAGCGCCGCGAAGAGTGTCAACTTGACGGCGGCGATGCGGCGCGCATAGGATGAGCCATCATGCCGCCTGCTTGGCGCCTGCTCATCCAAGGGCCGCTGCCGGCGCCGTCGGCCTTGGCGATCGATGAAGCGATCGCGCTCTGCTGCGCGCGGGATGGCGGACGGAGCACGCTCCGGTTCTATCAATGGGACGGCCCCGCCATTTCCCTGGGCCGCTTCCAAGCCGTGGACGGCGCCCTGAGACAGCCGGTTCGTGCCGGGGCGATTGAATCGCCCGCGGCGCCGGCCCTGGTCCGCCGGATCACCGGCGGCCGCGCGGTCTGGCACCAGCATGAATTGACCTATAGCATCGTCAGCCCGCTGCCCTCGCCCCACTTCCCCCCCACGCTGCACGGCGCCGTCGCCGTCATTGCGGCGGGCCTGGCCGGAGGGCTGGCCTCGCTCGGCTTGCCCGTTTCGACCCGTCCCGCGCCGTCACCCCCACCTCATGACGGGACGGGACGCCGGATCGCCGGCGAGCCGTCGCCCTTCTGCTTCGCCACGGCGGCCTGGTACGAGATTCTCGGCGGCGGGAAAAAGTTGATCGGCAGCGCGCAGCGGCGATGGCGCGACCGCTTTCTGCAGCAGGGCTCGATTCTGCTCGACTATGAGCCCGACACGGTTTGCCGCTGGCTGCGCGTGGATCCCGCCGACGCGGCGGCGGCGGCGGGACTGCGCGCGCTGTTGTCCGAACCGGTCGATCCCCGCCGGCTCGCCTCTGTGCTCGCACAGGGACTGGCAGAGGCGTGGGGCATTGAATGGCGGGAAGAGCCGCTGACCGATGAGGAGCGTGAGCTGGCCGACCGGCTGGTTCGCGAGAAGTATGGTTCGCCGGACTGGACGTTTCAATTCGGGGGGAGATGCTCCTCTCCCCCCGAGGCCCCCCATCGCCGTACGGATTACGGCCCTGGCTCGCGTGCCAAATCGACGCTCGGCTTCTGATTTTCGCTCGCTATTCCTTAAGCAAATGCGCCGTCAGCCGGCCGATGCTTTTATAGAGTTGCAGGACGGCCAGATCCCGGTCAAAGGTCGCCGAGGCCAATTCCTGCTCGGCCGTCAGCAGCGTGCTGTTGGCGTCCAGCAGGTCGATGTTGGTCGCCAGCCCGACGGCGAACTGGCGCGAGACCAATTCGTAATTTTCCTTGGCAAACCGCACCTGCGCCGTGAACTGCTCGACGCTGCCGGTGAGCGCTTCCACTTGGCGCAACGCCGTGCGCACTTCGGTCCCCACGGTTTCTTCGACAAATTGCGTGTTCAGCACGGCCGCGCGCCATTCCGATCGGGCCTCCCGGATTTTGGCCACCTGCAAACCGCCTTCGAACAGTGGAAAACTCAACCGCAGCAGCGCAAATTTATCACCGGTCTCGACCGCGAACCGTGATTCAGGATCCTGCGCATTCTTGTCGTATGTCAAATCCAGCGACAGCGTAGGGAACAGTTCCGCGCGCGCCACGCCCACGTTCAACTGAGCGACCCGCTCGTTCAATCGGCTGCGAAGCAGCTCCGGACGATGCGCTTCCGCATCAACGAGAAGCGTATCGGGCTCCTTTGACGGCGGCGACGGAGCCGTCGGGGCTTCGAGCATCATCTCCGCCGGCAAACCGGTGAGCTGGGCCAGCCGGTCGAGGGCGATCGCTTCGTCCGATTGAGCGCGAATCAGGCTGGCCTCGGCGCCGGCCAATTCCGCTTCAGCCCGCAGCAGCACGGTTTTCGTCACCTGCCCGACTTTCAATTGCGCTTCCGCGGAGCGCCGATGTTCCTGCAGCCGTGTGCGCTCCGCCTCAAACAGTTCGGACCGTTTCCGCGCCTTCAGCACTTCGTAGTATGCTTGTGCGACATTGAACAACAATTCCTCTCTGGCTTGCGCGACACCCTGCTCTCCGGCGCGCATCTGCGCCGAAGCGCCGCGCAACCCGCTGATCGACTTGCCGCCGGCAAACAGCGGCTGAGACAGCGTCGCGCGATATCCCCATTCATTCTCCGGTCTGATGATGATGGGAGGGTCACCCGGTATCTGAGAAATATTTGAAAGCGTATCGGTACGCCGAGTCAC
This sequence comes from Nitrospirota bacterium, assembly GCA_040755775.1. Classification (GTDB taxonomy): domain Bacteria; phylum Nitrospirota; class Nitrospiria; order JACQCE01; family JACQCE01; genus JBFMAJ01. The sequence goes on along the minus strand of JBFMAJ010000118.1, from coordinate 654 downwards.
ATTGGCGTCCAGCGTCAGGGTGGGGAGCAGTCCGGCAAACGCCTGCCGGCGCTGCTGGATGAGTTGCGTCACGGTCTCTTGCGAGATCTGATAGGGCTGATAATGCGCCAGCGCCGCGCGGGCCGCCTGCTCCAGCGTGACCACCGCCCCTTCGTCGGCCGGTGCTGCCGTTGCGGCCTCCTCCTCCGCCCAGGCGGCCGCCCCCGCGCACATCATCAGCATTGCGGCCATCAGGGCCGCCCGGGTCGCGCACAGCGTCATTAAGATCGCATCATAGGGAGAGGCTCTTTCCAATGTCAAGCCGATCGCGCGCCTTGACAAGGGTGGCTCATCCAGTACACTTACACCAGATTCGACGGAGGCGGCGGCCGGCGATGACGCCCGAACCGGCTGATTTTTCTTGACATCATCGACGGTCGCCTTTATGATTACGCCAACGTGCCGCCGCCGGGGCTGACCGGCGTGTCTTTGCGCTGCGTTTTCCCGCAGCGCTCACGCGTTTAGGAGCAGATGGAGCCGTCACCCATTCAGACCCGCGTTTGGACATGGCCGCGGCTGGCGCATGTCGCCGGCGGCAGCGCGCTGCTGTTGATCGCCGCTTGCGCCGGCTCGCCGCCCGCGAAGGCTCCCCATCCCGCGCCCATCGCGGCCGCC
>JBFMAJ010000117.1:0-6461 GCA_040755775.1 Nitrospirota bacterium | reverse complement strand
AAGTTCCAAACTTCTCGCATGGCAGAAAATTTCTCATCTCCAGCAACATGAGCACCCCTGCCGGAAAGGCCGTGAAATTGACCTCCGTCTGGGTTATACTGAAAAACGAAACGACGCCACGGTTCGTTACCGTGTACCCTGGGGAATAAGGTATGAGCTTCAAACTACTGGAATGTGTCGTGCTGGTTCACGATGTCCCGGCGCATGGCCTGAAGGCCGGCGACCTAGGGACAGTCGTTGAGGTCTACCCCAAAGGTGGGCTGGAAATTGAATTCGTCACCTGCTCCGGCGACACGCAGGCGCTGGTTACGCTCGACCAGCATGATGTCAGAAAAGTGGACGCGCACGATCTGCTCGCCGCCCGGCACATGGCTGCATAACAAGCAGTAAACACATTCTGTCCATTTGCACTTCCCCGTCACTAGCGGCGCGATAAGCTTTCCTGAAAAACATGCAGGCCCAACATCCGAAAAAAACCAAACCCAGGCATCATGACTTGGATGCCTTGGCTGGCACCTGGACTAGGGATGAAGCGACGGTATTTGAAAAGCTACTGGCCGAGCAGCGCAAAATCGACCCACTGAAAACCCTTACCTTCAAAAAACGCCCCAAGTGATCGTGGATTACTTCCCTATACAAAGGGAACCCAGAATACCTTTCCCCACCACGTTGCACGGCTCAATCTCACAAATTGGATAGTTTGCGATTGAGTGCAAACAATTTGTTATTGCAATGCCGCTTCATTTTTGAGCAAATCGCGTGAAATGTTCCGCGATCGATGTTCTCAGAAAGAATGTCGAACAACCGCCCTTGCATAACGAACCCTTTGGCCGAACCACTTGTCCGCCGGACTGCCTTTCTGTCGTATTGTGAGTGTGCAAGCGCTTCGTCACGCAGATTGATCAGCTTTCTGTGTAAGAGCTGTTCCTCTGGCGTGAGCATTTTGGTCGGACTTGCTTGCAGGTATGGCGCCGATCGATCCCCTGAGCCATCTTTGTTCTTGGTGAATGGGCGAGCATAGGCGACGATTGCCGCAAGGAGCAACGCGCGTTGTATCGTTATGTCTTGTTTCGGACGAATTGCGCTCAAGTAGTCTTCAGCTTCGGAGAAGTCATCTTCAGATATGCGAGTACGATTGAACTGCGCATCGAGCTTGGTGGTTGGCGTCATGGATGTTATCCCGCTTCTTTAATGCCTTTGTATACGGAGAATCGAAGGTGTTCATCGGCCCATTCTTTAGAGTATTCACCACTTGATATCATGGTATTGATCGAATGCTCAAACAATTGCCTATAAAGATCGCCTTCGAAATTCAGGACACCACGATAAATATGGTAGCGTCCTGATTCCAGTCTATCCCCGCATGCGTGGACAATGAAGTTGTAGATAAAAGCCTCATGCCGCTCACCATTCCGAATTTCTGTCTTGTAGTGCGTAACGTGTTCGTTTTTCCATTCACTCTTGACCGAGCGGGAAAGGGAGGCAAATAATGGATCCGCTACTTGTTTAACTTCAGTGGGCACTCTTTGCCTACATTGCTCGATCCTTTCTAGCAGTTCGTTGATTACCGCATCTCTCTGACCAAACATAGCCCCACTCACAGACGATTGAGAACTGATTTGACTCTATTTCTTCACATGCAGGCTGCTGAAAAGCTCCAGATGCAAGGCCGCAGGCCCGGCCGGAACCGGAGCGTACTGGTTGCGTACGTTAGGATTCCGGCTGGGCCGAGAACGCCGCAGATGGACTTTTTCAGCAGCCTGCTACAGCAACTCGTGCCGGCTGAACCGCAGCTCGCGCGTGATAAGCTGCCCCTCTTCCACCGACGTCACGCGCCGCACGCCGGGCAGATAGATGCCGTTCACCACGGCGTGGTGGTCGGCGAAGCTGTCGGCGCTCTTGAGCCCGCCGCTGGCCGGATCGAAGTAGTAGACGACGTAGCGCGTCGTCAGATGCCGCTTGTCGGTCGTCGTCAGGCTGTCCTCGACGTTGATCGTGAAGCGCATCCGCTCCATGCCGCGGTTGATCTGCGTGATCCGATCATCCAGAATGCGATAGCGCGAATTCATCCCGTCGCCGTGAATGTTCAGCAGCCGCCCCAACGGGTGGCCGTCCTCCGGCTCCAGCGTCAGTACGTATTTGCCGTCCGACTCCTCGAACGTGCGCGGGCCGCGGTGCACGGCCATCATGGCGATTTGCCCGCCGGCCCATTCCTGGAGCGCTGCATTGTCGCAATCCACGCTGACCTCGCGCGGAGATTTCACTTCGACGCGTCCCATGGCCGATAGGCCTGCTTGCGCGACGGCCAGATCGGCGCGAAACCCGCCGAAGCCTGACGGCCAGCGGTAGGTTTTCTCAAACGCCCGCCGCAACAGCTCGCGCGCCTGCGGCTCGTCTTTGGCGTCGCTGGGCGCCGGATTCATGGCCGGGCATTTGCCGGCGGCGCTGGTGATCGGGGGATGATGGCCGTGTCCGTGTGGCGTCGTCATGAGCGGGCTCCTTGTTCCCCCTCGACGGGGGCATGAATGGCGATCGGGCGGCGGCCGAAAAGCCGCGCGCCCAGAATGCCGACCTCGTATAACAGCGTAAGCGGAACGAGCATGAGCATCATGTTGAACAAATCGGCCGTCGGCGTCAGGACCGCCGCACCGATCGCGTTGGCCAGCAAAGCATGGCGCCGACGGCGCGCCAGCCCGGCGGCCGTGAGCAGGCCCAAGCGGGCGAGCAGCGTCAGCGCCAAGGGCACTTCAAAAATCAGACCGAACGCCAGATAAAATTTGATGGCGAATCCAATGTACGTGCCGACCGACAGCACAGGCGTCAATCCGCCGGACAGGCCGAAGTCGATCAGAAACCGCAGGGCGAAGGGAAAGGCGACCAGATGGCAGAAGGCCACGCCCAACGCGAAGGCGATCACGGACGCGCCGACGAAGATCAGCGTGGCGCGGCGCTCCGCCCGATAGAGCGCGGGTGCGATAAACCGCCAGAGCTGATGGAACAGGACGGGCAGCGCCAGCAGAAGGCCGCCGAAGAGCGCCACCTTCACATGGACCCAGAACGCTTCGGTCGGCGAGAAGAAATAGAGCGGCTGATTGAGCGGCCGGCCGAGCCAATCGATGAGGCGGCCGGCGAAGGGGAACGCCGCCGCCATGCCCGCCGCCACCGCAAAGAACGAAATGATCAATCGACGGCGCAGCTCGGCCAGATGAGCGCCGATCGGCATGCTGACGTCCTGTACGTGCTCCTGTTCGGAATTTCGCCGATGACGCATCATGGCGCGGGCGGCTCCTCCGGTGGATGAGGCAGCCGCTTGGTGGACGGCGGCGGGGCCTGTTGCCATTCTCGCTCAACCTCGTCGCGCAATTGCCGGCCCATCCGCAACAATTGGCCGGAAAATTCCCCCGCCGTCCGGACGAGATCCGCCAACTGCTCCGGCCGGAATACGACCAGCAGCAGCGCCAGCAGGAACAGAAATTCAGGCCATCCGATGCCGAGCATGGGTTCTTTCCGAAGCCTGCGGCGGAGCCGTCGAGACCGCGCGAAGCCGGTCGGCCGGCGCTTCGGCCCGTTCATGCTCGCGGATCAACTGGGCCATGCGATCCTTGGCCGCCAGCTTCTGTTTTTGCAATTCCCGTTTATGCAGCTCTTCCAGGGGGGTCAACACGCGATGGCGGATCAACTCCGCCAGTTCGGTTTCCAATTGCCGATGGCGGGACTCCAGGGTACGAAATTCCCGGCTGTGTTGGCGCAACTCCTCAAGCATGTGGCCGTCAATCACCATTGAGCGTCCTCCTTGTGCCTGTGTGTCGCTCTAGTCCGCCCTCATCTCACACCCCATGATCAACGCATCTTCCGTCGGATTCGTGTAGTACCCGGCCCGCCGCGCGATCAGCTGAAAGCCGAAGCGGGCGTAGAGCCGCTGCGCGGCCTCGTTGGAGGCCCGCACCTCCAGCAGCGCGCGCAGCGCGCCGCCGGCGTTGGCCCGGTCAAACGCGGCCTGCACCAGCCGGCCGGCGATGCCCTGGCGCTGCCAGGCCGGATGGACCGCGACATTGAGCAGGTGCAACTCGTCGAAGACGATCCAAAAGCCGATGTAGCCGCAGAGCGCAGGAGCCCCAGCGGCATCCAAGACCCGCGCCACCAGAAAGACGGCAAATTGGTTCGTCGTCAGCTCCGATTCGAACATGGCGCGGCTCCAGGCCGGGTTGGAGACCATGGCCTCAAGCGCGGCGACATCGTCCAGATCTTCCCGGCGCATTGGCTCGATCACGATTGCCTCACTCGCGCTACGCACTCCGAGACACCACTGCCGGCCGCAAATAGGTCGCCGTCACGTCGGCCGGATCGACGGCGCCGCTCGGCCAGCGGCGCAGAGCAAGCCGGGCGACGGCCTCGGCGCCTGATGCGGCCGGCCGGCCTACCGGCGGAAAGCGCGCCGCGTCGCCCAACCGTTCACGAATGAGCGCCTGATGCATTCGCGCGCCGTCGCCGATGAACAGCGCCGGTTCTTTCAACTCCGCCAGAAAATCTTCCGGCCGGACCAACCGTTCCTCCCCGATGCGGACCAACTCGCGGCGTTCATCCAGCCGATAGCTGGCGGCATAGACCTCGCCCCGCCGGGCATCGAGCATGGCGCAGACCAGCGGGGGCCTGTCTCCGTCGGATCGCACAATGTCCGACGCCCGCTCGGCCAGCGCTTCCAGGCTCGACGCGGGCGCCACCAGCCTGCCGGTCGCCAACGCCAGCCCCTTGACCGTCGCAATCCCGACCCGGACGCCGATAAACGCCCCCGGCCCCACGGCCACGGCGAATCCATCCAAGGCCTGCACCCCGACGCCGCGGCCCCGCAGCAGCCGGTCGATCGTGACCATCAGCGTTTCGGTCTGCAGGCGGCCGGGCGCCAGCGCTTCGGACCGGATCGCGCCGTCATCGAGCGCCAGCGCGACGCTCGACTCCGGCGTTGACGATTCAACCGCGAGCAATCGCATCGCCGCCCCGGTCAATGGTGAAATCCTCCGGCCGCCAGACTCCTACCGGCTGCCACTCTTTGATGGTGACCGTCACGGCCACGTCGCCGGACAGCTCCGCGGCGATCTGCCGCGGCTGCCACCGATGATCCACCAGGGCATACCGCTCATAGTGCATGAGCGCCGTGCGCCGCTGCTGCCCGTCGTACCACGCTTCTTCGCGCGGCAGCCCGGAGCGATCCAGCCAGATCCGCCGGATAACCGATCGCTCCTCCTCCGTCCCCACGGAAAAGATCAGCACCGGCGTGGCGCGACGGCCTTCGCCCGCCATCTCCATGATCACCCGGTGCGACGGATCGGGCGGCACAATCGTCATCGTGGCCATCAATTCCAGGAGCTGCGGCAGGGCCGGCAGCTTCAGCCCCCGGCCCAACTCATCGATCGTTCCTTCGACCGTGCGCTGTTCGCTGTCGATCCGCAAGGCCACCTGCCCTTCCTGCGACACCAGATCAAACATCCGCTGGCCCAGCGGGCTGAAGCCTTGCAGGCGCAGGCTGCTGGGGCGCGCGGAAAAGAGCAGGCCGTCGAAGCTCAGATTGCCCTGCGGCGCTCGCAGCGAGACCCGCACCAGCGCTTTCATCGACGCCGTCCCGCCCACGTGGTCGCGAATCCACTGGGACAACACTGCCGGTCCTTCGGTGTAGGCCGGCGGGATCGGGCCCTGGACTTTGAAGAGACCGCAACCCGCCAGCGCCCCGACAAGGGCGACAACCAACACATGACGGCCAAGAGAACGCATCAAGACAGCAAATCGATCACGTCGCGAAGATGGCGCACCGGCACCAGCTCCAGCGGCGGCGGGCCGGAGCCGCCCGTCATCCGCTTCGCGTTCGATTCGGGCAGCAGGCAGCGGCGAAAGCCCATCTTGGCCGCTTCGGCCACGCGGATCTCCGGCCGTTGAATCGCCCGCACCTCGCCCGACAACCCCACTTCGCCGAAGAGCATCGTCTCCCGGTCGATCGGCCGCTCCCGAAAACTGGACGCCACGGCCGCCGCGATGGCCAGATCGATCGCCGGCTCCTCCAACTCGATCCCGCCGACCACATTGACGAACACGTCATGGCCGCCCACAAAGAGACCCGCCCGCTTCTCCAGCACCGCCAGCAGCAGGGCCACCCGGTTCGCCTCGACGCCCACCACCATCCGGCGCGCCATGCCCACGTGCGACGGCGTGACCAGCGCCTGCAATTCGACCAGGATCGGCCGGCTCCCCTCCAGGCTGGCGACCACGACCGAGCCGGCCGCATCGGTCGGCCGCTCGGCCAGGAAAAAGGCCGACGGATTGGCCACCTCCGCCAATCCCTCCTCCCGCATCTCGAAGACGCCGATCTCATTGGTCGAGCCGAACCGGTTTTTCACCGCCCGCAAAATCCGATAGGGATGGCCCCGGTCACCCTCGAAATAGAGCACGGTGTCGACGATATGCTCCAGCAC
>JBFMAJ010000116.1:0-6473 GCA_040755775.1 Nitrospirota bacterium | reverse complement strand
ATCCTTTTCAGCAATCTGTTCGGCCTCTTTCCCGGCGCCTATACCGTCACCAGCCAGGTGATGGTGACCGGCGTCTTTGCGCTGGCGGCCTTTGTTCTGAGTTTCATCGTCGGCTTCTGGTACCACGGGCCGGGATTTTTGCGGAAAGTGTTCGCGCCGTCGGGCGTGCCCCTCTGGCTGCTGCCCTTGATGGTGCCCATCGAGATCGTCAGCCAGTTGGCCCGGCCGATGACGCTCGCCGTCCGGCTGTTCGCCAACATGACGGCCGGCCACACGGTGATCGCCGTCTTTTTCGGCCTGATGTTCGCGGGCGGGCTGGCGCTGGGATGGCTGCCGTTCACGTTCACCGTGATGCTCTACGGCCTGGAAGTGCTGGTGGCCATTATTCAAGCCTACGTCTTTGTGGTGCTGACGTGCGTCTACGTCGGCGAAGCGATTCACCTGCATTGAGGAAGCGACGCCATGCCCCAGTTTGAACCGACATTTTTCTCCTCGCTGGTTTTTTGGTCGGCGGTTTCGTTCATCATCCTCCTGGTGATCTTGTATAAGTTCGGGTTGCCGTCGATTATCGGCATTCTGGAGGAGCGGGAGCGGCGGATCAAGGAGGATCTGGAGCGGGCCGAACGGGCGCGCGGCGAATCGGAAGCCACATTGGCCGACTATCAGCGCCAGCTCCAACAGGCGCGCGACGAAGCGGCGGGAATCCTGGAGGAGGCCCGCCGGGAAGCGCAGCGGCAGGGGGAGGAGAGCCAGCGGCGATCGGAACAGCAGACCGCCGCGATGCTGCGCGAGGCGCAGGAGGAGATGGCGCGCGAGCGGGCCCGCTTGCGGGATGAGCTGCGGACCGAAACGGTGGCGCTGGTGATGGCGGTGGCCGAGCGGGTGCTGGCCCGCCGCCTGACGGCGGAAGACGACCGGCGACTGATCGACGAAGCCCTGTCGGCCGCCCAGGCCGAATGGTCCCGGCGGACGTAGACCGTCAATACGGCGTCAGGTTGACGAAGTCCTTGGGGACGGCGAACAGCTCCGCCTCGACCGGTTCCAGCGTGATGTCCCGATACTCCACGATGACGTTCGAGAAGTTCAAACCGTAGGAAATCTTGACCGGCAAGGCGTAGGCCGGGTCCTTCCACACGAACGTGTAGTATTTCACCGTCCTGGCCGGCGCGCTGCCGATGGCGGGAATCTCCGCCGTGATTTCGCGCAGGAGCAGCTCGACCGGCCGGCCGTCGATCGTGTCCGGCCGCAGCGGAACGTCGCGCGACGAGAGCTTGACGCTCACGCTGCCAAAGAGGAAGTTGCCCTCGGCCGGCACCCAGCCTTTGCGAATCGCGTCCACCCGCTGGTCGATCGTCAGCGGCGTTTCGAAGTAAATTTTTTCATCCCGCAAAACCCGGTAGAGCATATTCTTGTCGAAATCATGGATATGATATTCGTTGTAGCTGATCGGTCCGCTGGAGGAGGACTCTTCCTCCAGATAAATCTGGCGTCCGCGCCGGATAAGTTTGCCGCTGAAAACTTGCTGGACGGTTTTCAGGCTGGACGTCCAGACGAAATTGCTGGACAGATCGGGATAGGCCGGTAGAGGCGGCGCCGGTTCCGTCTCGCCCGGCGCGGGAGCGGGAGGGGGCGCCGCGCCGGCCGTCGGCGCGTACGCCGCCAAACCGAGCATGGCCGCCAGGGCCGGCAGAAGCGTGAAGGCAACAGGCAGTCGATCAGCGCGCATTGAATTCCCCCTGTCGATAACCGTCAAGATCAATCGTGACATAGCGAAAGCCCGCCGCGTGCAGGCCCTCCGCGATGGCGCCGCGCAGGGTGGAATCATCCGCGAGGCGGCGCCAGTCCTCCGGGGCCAGCTCGATTCTGGCGATTTCACCGTGATAGCGGACCCGGACCTCGCGCAGTCCTCGCTCATGCAGCCAAGCTTCGGCCGCCTCCACCTGTCGCAGCCGCTCCGGCGACAGCTCGGTGCCGTACGGAAAGCGCGATGAGAGGCAGGGAGAGGCGGGCTGATTCCAGGTCGGTAGTCCCAACGCCCGGCTGGCGGCGCGGATACCAGCCTTGGTCAGACCGGCCTCGGCCAGCGGGCTGCGTACGCCCCACCGGCGGGCCGCGGCAATGCCCGGCCGCACGTCGCCCAAGTCATCCAGGTTGGTGCCGTCGATCACCAGGGTGTAGCCTTCTCGCCGCGCCAGGCTGGTCAATTGCTCATACAGCTCGTCTTTGCAATGAAAGCAGCGGTCCCGGCCGTTCTGTACAAATTGCGGCCGGTCCATCTGCCGCGATTCGAGCACAAAATGGCGGGCGCCGATGCCGGCGACCAGCATTTTGGCCCGCGCCAATTGCGCGGCCGGGTAGGTGTCCGACGTGGCCGTCGCCGCCGCGGCCTGCTCGCCCAGCACGTCGCGCGCGATTCGGAGCAGCAGTGTGCTGTCCACGCCGCCCGAAAAGGCGACCAATGCCGAGGGCATCTCCCCCAGCAACGCGCGAAGACGCCGAACCTGTTCGCCTTCCGTCGGTTCCAGGCGATCGGCCGCCGTCATTGTAGACTCCCGGGCTTGCTCCCGGAGTCGGAGGCGGAGGTTTGGGAGACAATTTGCGCTTCCGCCTGCTTGGCCACCACGACGAGAACCATCCGGTCGGGATGCAGATAGCGCGCGGCCACGCGCCGGACGTCCTCCAGCGTGACGGCGCCGATCTTGCCGGGATACTCGTCAAAATAGTCGAGCCCCAGTTCGAACAATTCAATATTCGTCAGCAGGCCGACTAATTTGGCGTTGGTGTCCAGGCGCAGGGGGAAACTGCCGATCAGATAGGCCTTCGCCTCTTCCAGCTCCTGCGCGGTGACCCCTTCGGTCCGCACCTGTGCGACGACCTTTTTAATTTCCGCCATGGCCTGGTTCGCCGTCGCGTTCTTGGTCTGCAGGCTGATCAGGAAGCTGCCGCCCGCCCGCATGGCCTGAAACGCGCTGTGGACGCCGTAGACCAGGCCCTGATTGTCCCGGATCTCGGTCATCAGCCGGGAGGCGAAGCCCCCCCCGCCGAGAACGTAATTCATCACGCTGACCGCGTAAAAGTCGGGATGATTACGAGGCAGGCCCAAGTGGCCCATGATGATCGTCGCCTGAGTCAAGTCTTTATCAATCAATTTTGTGGCCGGCTCGGAGGGCTCAGGCGCCGGTAGCGCCGTCGTGATGAGCGGCCCGCTGTTCTTCCAGGAGCCGAAATGGCGCGCAAGCAGCGTTTCCACGTCGCGCCGCTTCAGGTCGCCGACGACGGCCAGAATGGCCTGGCGCGGCTGATAATACTGGCGGTGAAAGGCGAGCAACTCGTCCCGGGTGATGGCCGGCAGCGAATCGCGGGTGCCCTCGACCGGGTGCCGGTAGGGGTGCGCGCCGTAGACCAACGGCTGCCAGGCCTTTCTGGCCACCGTGCCCGGATCATCCTCTTCGGCGATCAGACCTCCGAGGATTTGCTGTCGCACTCGCTGCAGTTCATCCTCCGGGAACGACGGATTCAGCACGACGTCGCTGAAAATCGCCATGCCGGCGTCCAGATCCTTTTTCAGCACGTTCAACGAGACGGTCGTCGCATCGGGACCGGCGCCGGCCGAAAGCGACGCGCCCAGAAAATCGATCGCTTCGGCGATCTGCTGGGAGGACCGGCCGGTCGTGCCTTCATCCAGCAGCGAGGCGACGAGATTCGCCGTGCCTTCCCGCCCGGCGGGGTCGAGCGCGCTGCCCGCCTTGACGAGTAACTGGAGGTGGACGGTGGGCAGCGAATGGCGCTCCACGAACAGCACGACGATGCCTGACTTGGTCACCCAGCGGGCGGGCTCGATGGCGGCCGCCGAGGACCGGCCGGCGGGCGCGATGAGCAGAAGCGCAACGGCGACCGCGAGCAGCGGTCGGGTGAACCATTGTTGGATGATGGCGTATGTCGGCGGGCGCATTAGGGTGGGGCCTGCGGCGGGGATGCGCCGCCCTCGGCGGCCTGAGCCGGCGGCGGCCACGGAATCAGGTGGCCGACGGTGCGTTGATCGACGCGCAGATAATCGCGCGCGGCCTGCCGCACGGCCTCTTTGGTGACCGCATTAATGCGCGCGACGTACTGATCGACATAGTCGACGCCCGCGCCGACGTTGACCGCCTGGCCGATCAGCAGGGCCCGGTAGAAATTGGAATCCTGGCCGAACAGGTGGTCGGCGGTGATGCCGTTTTTGGCTTTTTGCAGTTCCTGATCGCTGACCAGCTCGGTTTGCAGCCGGGCGATTTCACGCTCGAATGCCGCTTCCAACTCCTCCGGCGTGCGGCCCGGCTGCGTCATGCCGTAAAAATAAAACAGATCCGGATCGATGCTCAAGGGGTCATAGCCCCCGCCGGCGGAGAGCGCCAGCCGCTGCTCGTAGACCAGGCTCCGGTAGAGGCGGGAACTTTTGCCGGAGGAGAGAATCGCGGCCAACACCTCCAGTGTGTGCGCGTCGGCGCTGGCGTGGTTGGGCGCATGATAGCCCATGAACACCACGGGCAATTGCGCCTCCTTTTTCAGCACGAAACGGCGTTCGCCCCGCTGCAGCGGCTCCGGCGTGATGGGACCGTTGACGACCGGCCGGGCGGCCAGCGCGCCGAAGTGCCGTGTGATCAGCGGCATCAGGCGCGACGCCTTGACGTCCCCGACGATCACCAGCGTGGCGTTGTTGGGCGCGTAGTAGCGCCGGTAAAAATCGGCGAGGTCGTCGCGGGTCAGCCGGCTGATGTCGTCCATCCAGCCGATCACCGGCCGGCGGTACGGATGGGCCAGGAATGCGAGCGCGGCGCTGGTTTCGATCAGCAAGGATTGCGGATCATCATCGGTGCGCGTGCGCCGCTCTTCCTTGACCACGTCGCGCTCCAGCCGCGCCTCGTCCGCATCGAGCAGCAGGTTGCCCATCCGGTCGGCTTCGAGCTCCAGCCCCAGTTCCACCCGGTCGCTCGCCAGATTGATGAAGTACACCGTTTGGTCTTTGCTGGTAAAGGCGTTCTCCGTGCCGCCGTTTTTGGCGATGAGCCGCGAATATTCGCCCTTCCCATGCGTGGTGGTCCCCTTGAACATCATGTGCTCGGTCAGATGGGCCAGGCCGGTCTTGCCGCTCACCTCGTTCCGGCCGCCGACGTGATACCAGAGCTGGATCGTGACGACCGGCGCCTTGGGCTCTTCAATGATGTAGACGGCCAGGCCGTTGTCGAGTTTGGCGGAGAAGGGTTTGGCTTCTGCGGCGAGGGGCAGCGCCAGCAGCAGAAGAAGGCACGCGGTGAGTCGCAGGGAACGAATGAACGAGGCCATGACGAAAGTCGTGAGCATCGTAACAGATGGTCGCGAGGGTGTCAAATTCGTGCTGCCCGAAGCTGCGGAATGGACAAAAACTTAGCCGGAAAAGGACAGGATTTTGTCTTTTTTGCCCTGCGCGGCCTCCCAATTGACGACAACGCCATGCCCCCGCGCTGGCACGCTCTTTGCCTGTACACCTGTCCTAATGGACAGGTGACAGGCGGGGCCGGGTGGTGTATAGCTGGCACCAATTGCCATGCATCGTAGGGGGCGCGACATGGTTCAAATGCTGCTGAAGCCGCACGTCAGATGGGTTCTCATTCTTCCAGTCTTCTCTCTGGCTTTCCTGATCGCTCCGCGCAACCCGGCCCACGCGGGCGAAGACAGCCCATTGCAGGAGGACGCGGCCGCCAGCCCGGCCGGCCAGATGGGCAGTCCGGGGAACGCGGGGACCGTGCTGCCCGATCTCTTCACCGGCACGGTCGGCGCCAGCATCCCGATCGACGTGCCGCCCGGGCGCAATGGGCTGCAGCCCAGCCTGGCGTTGAGCTATCGCAGCAACGGCGGCGCCGGTTGGGTGGGATTGGGCTGGGAGCTGGGGGTCGGCGCGATCGAGCGAAGCACGAAAAATGGCGTCAACTACGAAGGCGATGACTATGTCCTCCGGCTTTCCGGCTCCACGGTCGATTTGACCAGGACCAGCGGAGCGGCGCCGGGCGATGGGGAGTTCCAGGCCAAGATTGAGGGGGCCTTTCAAAGAATTCAAAAGGCCGGCTCATCATGGATGGTCACGGACAAGACTGGGAAACGCTATTTTTTCGGCCAGACCGACGCCTCGCGGCAAGAGAACTTCATTGTTGGTATTTTCAAATGGGCGCTGGACCGGGTGGAGGATCTCGATCAGAACGACATGACCTTCACCTATTTTAAAGACGCCGGGCAAATCTATCTTGACCAGATCAATTACACGGGCCATCCGGCGCAAGGGCCGGCTCATCAGGTGAAATTTCACCGGGAATTTAGAAATAACATGCCGGAGATGTACGGCACGAATTTTCTGGTGCGAACCTCGTACCGGCTCAAAACGATCGAAGTGCTCGCAAACGGCAGTGTGGCCCGGGCCTATGAATTGATCTATGTGGAAAGCGTCGGCCACCCTGCGGACT
>JBFMAJ010000115.1:0-6506 GCA_040755775.1 Nitrospirota bacterium | reverse complement strand
GGCCGGATGGCGGATTTTACGCCGGGCGTCCAGCCGGCGGAGCCGGCAATTTCAGTATAATGAAGCGATGCGAACCTTATTGCGCCATCAATGCTATCCGGCGCCGCGGCTGGCCGCCGGCCGGGCGCTGGCCGATTATCGATTGGCCACCGCCATGATGGATCTGTCCGACGGCCTGATGATCGATCTGGACCGGCTCTGCCTGGCGAGCGGCGTGGGGGCGACGCTGACAGCCGGCCAACTGCCGATTTCCCCCGCGCTGGCCGCCTATGCGCGCACAGTGCGCCAAGATCCGTTGAACTTTGCGCTGGCCGGCGGCGAAGATTACGAGCTGCTGTTTACGGTCAGGCCCGCGGCGGCGGCCCGTTGCGCCCGGCTCCTCAAACGGCTCCGGGTGGCCTGCCGTGTGATCGGCCGGATCGACCGGCCGAGATCAGGGGACCCTGTCCACATTCTTCACTCAGGCCGCACGCGATCGCTCCGCGCATTCGCGGCCGATCGCCGCATCGGCGGCTTTGAGCATTTTGCCAAGGGGCGCAGTCCGCGATGAAACGGTGGCAGGTGACGATGAAACGCTGGCTGGGACGCCAAGGCGTGCGGCTTCGCCGGCTGGTCAAGCGGGGAGAAACACCCGCGCAGACGGCCCGCGCCTTCGCCATCGGCGTCTTCATCGCGTTTACGCCGACGCTAGGGCTGCATTTCATCAGCGCGGCACTCATGGCCTGGCTCTTTCGCCTCAACCTGCCGGCGCTTTTTGCCGGCGCGGCCGTGAACAATCCCTTCACCATCGCGCCGATTTACGGCTTTTGTCTCTGGGTGGGGCTGTTGTTCGTCGGCGGCGACACGCCCCGCGACCCGATCGCGTGGGACTTTTCCTGGTCGGTCCTGGCGCAATTGAAGCCGCTGCTGGCGCAATTTGTCTTCGGCACGCTGCTGGTCGGCGCGGTGGCGTCGATCATCAGTTATGGGCTGTTTCTACGGCTGGCGCAGCGGCGGCTGATGCTCAGGCAGGCGCGCGCGGGCAGGAAGCGGCTGAGGGCGGCGGCGGAATCGGCGGGAAGTCAGGGGCAGCGCTAAACCGATACGGCTAAGCGTTCAGCCGCTTCAAGACGCACACCAATAATCTTCGAAATGCCGGGCTCTTCCATCGTGACCCCGTAGAGCTGATCGGCGATTTCCATCGTCCGCTTGTTGTGGGTCACGACCAGGAACTGGGTCTGCCCCACCATCCGCCGCAGCACGGTGGTGAAGCGCCGGATATTTTCCTCGTCCAGCGGCGCGTCGATCTCATCCAACAGGCAAAAGGGGCTGGGCGCGATCAGAAAGCTGGCCATCAGCAGGGCGATGGCGGTCAGCGCTTTTTCCCCGCCGGAGAGCAATTGAATCGTGCGCAGCCGTTTGCCCGGCGGCTGCGCCATGATCTCGATGCCCGACTCGAGCGGATTCTCCTCATCGAGCAGCGTGAGGGACGCCTGCCCGCCCTCGAAGAACTGGCCGTAGAGCTCGCCGAACTTTTGGTTCAACTGCGCGAAGGTGTCGAGAAAGAGCGTTTTGGTCGTGCGGTTGATTTTGCCGATGGCGGCGCGCAAATCTTCAATCGACTGCGTCAGATCGGCCTCCTGCTTGGTCAGAAAGTCGTACCGCTGGCGCAGCTCTTCGTATTCCTCGATCGCGGCGGGATTGACCGGCCCCATCTGCTCCCGCTTCGCCTTGAGGGCGGCGATCTGCTGCTCCGCGTCCGCCTCCCCGGCCTCCGGCAAGGGCGGCGCGTCGGCCAACGCGGCGTCCGGTGAAACTTGATAGACGGTGGCCAGGTAATCGGCGATCCGGTCGATTTGGTGGCTGACCTCGGAGAGGAGGCGGCCGCGTTCGGCCGCCTCCGCCTGACGCTGCTCCAGCGCCTGCCGCTGCGTCTTTTCCTCCGCCTGTTTCATTCTCAACGTCGCCTGCCGCTGCTCGCCCGCGGCCAGCGCCTCGCGATGGCGCGCCCGGATCGACTGCAAGGCGGCGGCCGTCTCCCGTTGCTGCACCAGCAACCGGTCCTCTTCCTGACGAGCCCGCGTGTGTTGCTCCGCCAGCCAGGCGAGGCGCGCCGCTTTTTCTTCCCGTTGCTGGCGCAGATGCTCGGCCAGCCGCTCAAGATGCGCCGCGGCGGAGGCCGCCTGCTCCACCCGCTCCTGCCCGCTCGCCAGGGCTACCTTTAATTGCGTCAATTGCTCCTGCGCCGCCTCGCGCTGCCGGGCCGCCGTGGCCACGGCCGCCGTCCGGTCGACCAACTGCGCCTCCAGCACCTGCCGTCGCCGGGCCAGACGCGCCAGCTCCTCATCCACCTGCCGCCGTTCACGTTCGGCCGCTTCGGTCTCCCGCAGCACGATGTCGGATTCCTGCTGGAGCAGCGCCTGCTGGGCCTCCAGCCGCTCGCGGCCCTGCTCGAGCTGATCAAGCTCGCGCTGCTGATTCACCAGTGCCATCTGCCACTGCTGCATCTCGTCGCGGGCGCGCTGTTCCATGCCGAGCGCCCCATCCAGCCCCTTCTGCGCTTCGCCGCATTGGCGCGTCAACTCCTCGACGCGCGCCTCCAGTCCCGGCAGCGCCGTCTCGATCGCCTGCCGGGTGCGCCGCTGCTGCAGCAGGCCGTGGCCGTGGCCCGAGCCTGCTTCGGGCGGATGGCCGCCGCTGATCAGGCCGTCGGAGGACACAAGATCCCCGTCAACGGTCACCAGCAGCCCGCCGGGCGGCAGGGCCGGCGCCAGAGGCAGCGCCTGCTCCAGCGTATCGATGACCCAAACCCGGCCGAGCAGCCGGTCGATCAACGGCTGCGCCGGCGGGGCACCCGGACGAGGCGAGACCAGCGTTGCGGCCGGGCCGATCAGGCGGACATCGGAGAACGCGGGCGCCGGCTGCCGGTCGTCCTGCCAGCGCATCGGAAGAAACAGCGCGCGGCCCGCCGTCTGCTGTTTTAAAAACGCGATCGCCGACTGCGCCGACTGCGCGCCATCGATGACGAACGCCTGCAGCCGCTCACCCAGCGCGGCCTCGATCGCCCGCTCGTAGGGCGCCGGCACCTCGATCAGGTCGGCCACCAGGCCGTGCAATTCGGCGGCGGCCACCGGTCCCTGCGTCGTCAACGTGTCGCGCAACTCGGTCTGTTGCCGCCGAAGCGTGGTTTCCAGCTCCTGCACCGAGGCGAGACGGATCGTCGCCTCGGTGAGCGCGGTCTGCGCCTGGCCGCGCGCCTGCTCCGCGGCCGCCAATGCCTGGCGTCTCCGTTCAATGTCGATTGCCAACTCCAGGTGCGCCGCCTGCTGCTCGGCCAGCCGGCGTGTCGCTTCCTGCCGGCGGCCGGCCGCATCCGCCCGCTGCTCGGCCGCCTGCGCCTGCTCGCCGTCCACGCGGCGCCGCTCGGCCGACAGCCGTTCCCGCTCCCGCTCCAGCGAGGCGAGCCGCGCCTGCAGCAGCGTGAGACGGTTCTGCGCGTCGCTCACGACGGTCATGGCGGCAAAGAGCTGCCGGTTCAGCTCCTCGTGCGCCAGCCGCTCCGCGTCGCAGGCCTGCTCCAGCGCCCCGGCCTGTTGTTGCTGCGCCTGCAGCGCCGCGTCCCGCCCGTCCATGTCCCGTTTCAGCTCGGCCAGCTCGGCCTGTTGCCGGAGAATTTGCGCCTGCTGCTCGGCCAGGGCTGCGTCGAGCCGGGATTGCTCGTCCCGGCGGCTTTCGGCCTCGGTCCCCCAGACCGTCTGCTGCTCGCGCAGATGGACGAGCCGTTCCGCGGCCCGATGCTCCTCGGTTTCGCGGCTGAAGAGTTCCTGCTCGAGCGAGCGGATCGCCTGGTGCGCCTCCAGCTCGGCCAGCCGCAGCCGCTCGATCTCGGCCTCCAGCGCGCCGACGGCCGCCGATTGCGACGCTTCGGCCTGCTGCGCCTCGCCCTGCAGTCGCGCCTGCTCGCCCGCCTGCGCGCGCAGGCTCCGCAGGCGATGGGCGCCCAGCCCCAGCTCCAGCCCGCGCAATTGCGCGGCCAGTTGCTGGGCCGCTTGCGCCTTCTTGGCCTGCCGGTCCAGCGCGTTGATCTGGCGGCGCACTTCGCCGATGATGTCTTTGACGCGCAGCAGATTCTGCTCGGTCGCCTCGAGCTTGCGGGCCGCCTCCGCCTTGCGCAGCTTGTATTTGGCGATGCCGGCCGCTTCCTCGATCAGGCCGCGCCGCTCGATCGGGGAGGCGGTGATCAGCCCGTCCACCTTGCCCTGCTCGATGATCGTGTGGCCCTTGAAGCTGCCGCCCGCCTCCAGCAGCAGATCGCGGATGTCCTTGAGGCGGCAGGCGACTTTATTGATGAGATATTCGCTCTCGCCGGAACGGAAGAGCCGGCGCGTCACGGTCAATTCGCCGAATTCGCCGAACCGCGAGGTCAGCTCGCCCTGCAGGCCGGAGAAGGTGAGCGACACTTCCGCCATGCCCATCGGCTTGCGCCGCTCGCTGCCGTTGAACAGCACGTCCTCCATCTTGTCGGCGCGCAGCGTCTTGGCGCTCTGCTCCCCGATGGCCCAGAGGATGGCGTCTGAGATGTTGCTCTTGCCGCAGCCGTTGGGGCCGACGATGGCGACGATGCCTTCCGGGACGGCGATCGTGGTCCGGTCGGCGAAGGATTTGAAGCCGTGCAGCGTGATCTGCGTGAGTCGCATACGGCCAGCCTGTCTATATCACAGTTCTCTCAGAAGCACAAGGGGCTGTGGGAGGAAATGACGTGAACTACAGGATTTAGAGTGTTTATGGGCTTGCCAGGCAAAAATTGACGCGGCGCCGGTCAAAATCGACGCTCTCCACCAGAACCGTCACTGGATCGGCCAATTGAAAGCGCCGACCCCGCTGGCCGCTCAGCGAATGCTGCGCCTCATCAAACCGGTACTGATCCCGGGGCAGCGACCGGACCGGCACGAAGCCCTCGACGAGCAGCTCCTCCAGCTCGACAAAAAAGCCGTGCCGGGTCACGCCGGTGATGTAGCCGTGATAGACCTCGCCGATCCGCTCGAGCATAAATCGCGCTTTTTTCAGCTTCACCACCTCCCACTCCGCTTCCATCGAAACGCGCTCCCGCTCGGAGCTGTGCTGGCCCAAGCGGGGCAGCAGCGCCGCCAAGTGCTCCCGGCGGTCGGGCGCGAGCGCGCCGCGGGCCAGCACCTCTTTGAGAATCCGATGGACCACCAGATCGGGGTAGCGCCGGATCGGCGACGTGAAATGGGTGTAGCAGTCGGAGGCCAGGCCGAAGTGGCCGAGCCGCTCCGGCCCGTAGCGCGCCCGCTTCATCGAGCGCAACAGCAAATGGTTCAACAGCCGCTCTTCCGGGCGCCCCCGCAGCGCTTCCAGCAGCGCCTGCAGCGGCGCGGGCGCAATCCCCCGCCGGGGAACACGGTGGCCGAAGTTCGACGCGAACAGGCTGAAGGTCGCCAGCTTGTCGGGGTCGGGCGGCTCGTGGATCCGGTAGAGCAGGGGCGCCTTGAGGCGGGTTAAATGACGGGCCACCGTTTCGTTGGCCGCCAGCATGCATTCTTCGATGAGCCGATGGGCCGCCGTGCGCGGCTCCTTGAAGATATCGGTCGGCCGTCCTTGCAGATCGAGCACGATCTCGGGCTCTGGCAAATCGAAATCGAGGCTGCCGCGCGCCATGCGCCGCTGGCCGAGCCGCTGCGCCAGCTCCGCCGCCAACTGCAGCATCGGGCGAAGCGATCGATAGGGTTCCTCCAGCGCGGCCGGCGAGGGCGCGTCCAGGGCGGCGGCCACGCCCGTGTAGGTGAGTCGGGCGCGGCTGCGAATGACGCTCTCGTACACCTCATAGGCCGCCGGATGGCCGGCGTGATCGAGCGCCAGCTCGACCGTCATCGCCAGCCGCTCCCGTTCGGGATTCAGGCTGCACAGGTCATTGGACAGTCGCTCGGGGAGCATCGGCACGGCGCGATCCGGAAAATAGACGCTGGTGCCGCGTACACGCGCGGCCAAATCCAGCGCCGAGCCCCAGGGCACGTAATGGCCGACGTCGGCCACGTGGACCCACAGGCGGTAGCCGTCGCGGGTCCGCTCGATCGAAATGGCGTCGTCGAAGTCGCGGGCCCGCTCGCCGTCGATCGTGACGGTGAGCAGTTCGCGAAGATCGCGCCGGCCCGCGCGCGCCTCGGGGGTGACGGCGGCGGGAAACCGGGCCGCCTCCCGCTCCGCCTCGTCGGCAAACTGGACCGGCAGGCCGAACTGCTCGATCACGACGTCGGTGTCCCACTGCGCGCTATCGCCCCGGCCGAAATCACGGACCAGGCGCACCGACAACTCGCCGGCCGGCGACAGTTCGCCCGCCACCAAACTGCCCGCCGCGACAGGGCCCGCGCCGGGCGCAGCCGAGACCGGCAGGGGCGGAGCCACCCGCTCATCCAGCGGAATCAGCCGGCCGCCCCGCGGCCCCGGCTCGTACCGGCCGAGCACTCTCGCGGAGCCTCGCTCGACGATCCGGATGATGCGGCCATTCG